>DATIFQ010000434.1:0-6192 GCA_035455185.1 Bryobacteraceae bacterium
TTCGAAGGCTCCCACTTCCGGATCTGATCGTGCGTCCAGCGGATCTGCTCCAGGAAGCGGTAGAGGTTGAAGCTCGCCCAGTCGAACCAGAGAGCGCGGTTCGCGGCGGCGTTCTCCTGCCTGGGCATCGGCACGGCGGCGAACCCGCCGAACTTCGTTCCCCAGATCCGATTGGCAGCTCCGATCTCGCCGTGCTTCCGGCGCAGCCACTCCTCCCACATCCGCTTCGTGTAGTCACAATAGCAGACGTAGGTGTACTCATAGCCGAGGTTCTGCGCAAGGTGATCGCGGTCGCCGGTCTGCGAGCGCTCGAAGGTCTCGATCCGCTTCGCCACCGCCTCGCGGGTGTGGGGGCTTTCGAGGCAGACATTCACCGGCGGCCCGAGGACTTCCCAGGAGCTGCGGTCGCGGATGATGTGATCGGAGTGGTCCCAGCCGACGCGGTGCGTGTCCGGATACTTGTGGTAAGCCTCCCAGATCGGCTGGCGCTCCACGTCGTGCCGCGTCGCTCCCGCCACCAGTTGGGTGCCGTAGTCGGTCTGGCTGTTGGCGAACCACCGCAGCAGAGGCCCTTGCCGGTTGTAGAGCATCCCGAACAGAAGGATGGGATCGCCGTTCAAGCGGAAGTAACCGTCCTTCGCGGCGAGCGTCGAGTATTCCGGCACGGGCGGTACGGAGCGCCTCGGCGCCTTGCCGTCGATCGCGCTCCTGAGTTCGTTGTCGGCATTACGCGCTCCCTGGATGAGGAAGTCCAGCGCGCGGCGTTGTTCCTCCTTCCGGTCCTGCCAGAACGCGACCAGCCGCGAATGGAATGCCAGTCCCGCGAGAAACGGATAGATTTCGGCGTAGGCCGTTTCGACGCCTTTCGCCTTGGCCTCTTCAATCCTCTTCTCCAGTTCGTGGAGGGCCCGCTCGGCCTCCTGACGCCGCGCAGCGAGGCCCGCGTCGGTCTCTCGGAACAGCAGGTCGCCGTACGGTTGCTTCTGGAGCGTGGCGCTCGCGGCGCTCAACCGCGGATTCGACAGCACGAAGGTTTTGTCTTCGGTGAATTTCAAATCCATGCCGTCGCGGAGAAACAGCGGCTGGAAGAAGACTCCGAGGTACGCCACCCGCCGGGGATCAACGGGCTTCTCGTCCGGTGACTGCATCTTTTCGAGGCTGATCTCGACCGTGCTCCGGCCCGGTCCGATCACGAACCCGTCGAAGGTTCCTCCGGTGTACGTCTCGGATGCGGGGTGGTCCGTCCGGCCCGAAATCCGGACGTAAACCGAAAACGGCTCACGGTACGGGTTCTCCACGTCGAACCGGAAGGAGTTCCACGGGCTCCAATCCGCTACCGGGAGCCGCTTGATCTCGAAGCCCGTGGTTGCGTAACCCTTCCAGAAGACGGCTTTGAGTATCCCCGTCTTCGCCGAGGCCAGATCGCAGTGCGTCGCCGAGAGCGCGGCGGGAGAGAAGATCTCCGCCAGCTTTCTCTCCGCTTCCGCCTGCCGGCCCGGAAGCATCGCTGAAGAGGCGCACCCGAGAACGAACAGCGCCGTCGCCCGCCTCATTTCATCGCCTCGAACTCTCCGGTGAGCCGTATGTCTTCTGAAGAATGGCCGACCATCACCTTGAATATGCCGGGCTCTACAACGCGTTTCAGGCTACGGTCGAGAAGCGACAGATCGTCCGGCGTCAGGAGGAATCGTGCTGTCTTCCGCTCGCCCGGCTTCAGCGCCACCTTCGCAAATCCCTTCAACTGTTTCACCGGTGTCGAGACCGAGCTGACGACGTCGCGGATGTAAAGTTGAACCACCTCGGCGCCCTCGCGTCGTCCCGTGTTCTTCACTTCGACGCTGATCGGAACGTCGCGGCCGGCGGGGACCTTCGGCTGATCAATGCGAAGATTCGCGTATTCAAAGGCTGTGTAGCTGAGCCCGTAGCCGAACTCCCAAAGCGGATTCGGACTCATGTCGACGTATCGCTTGCCCCAGCCTTCCTTGATCCAATAGGCCTTAGACGGCTTGAAGTTGTAATAGGACGGAAGCTGGCCCGAATGGCGGGGCACGGTGACCGGGAGCCGGCCGCTCGGGTTGTAGTCGCCGAACAGGACGTCGGCCACGGCGTGCCCGCCCTTCTCGCCGGGCAGCCAGGCTTCGACGATCGCCGGCACGTGCTCGGCGATCCAGCGGATGGAGAGCGGCCTTCCGTTGACCAGAACGACGACGGTCGGCGTGCCTGTCTCCACGACGGCCTTGACGAGATCCTCCTGCATGCCGGTCAGGTCGAGGCTTGCCACGTCGTAGCCTTCACCGTTGGTCGGATACTCCGTCGCCCAGGCATTCTCGCCCACCACGACGATGGCGACATCCGCGTTCTTCGCCGTCCGCCGCGCCGTTTCGATTTCGTTGACCTTGTTCCCAATGACGTCGCAGCCCTTGACATATTCGACTCGCGTCCCGCGCCCCACCTTGGCCTTGACGCCTTCGAGCACGGTCACGACATCCTGAAGCACTTTGAGCGCGACGTAGTCTCCGAGCAGGTTCAACTCGTGGTCCGCGTTCGGGCCGATGACCGCGATTGACCGGATGTCTTTCTTCAGCGGCAACAGGTTCTTTTCGTTCTTGAGCAGAACGATGCCTTCCCGGGCGGCCCGGAGCGACAGGTCCTGGCTCTCCTTCGTGTGGGTGACGCGCACGGCCCGCTCGGGATCGACGAAACGGCTCTCGAAGAGTCCGAGGTCGAACTTCTGGCGGAGGATGCGGCGCACGGCGCGGTCGATCAGCGTCATCGGCACCCTCCCCTCGCGCACGTTCTCCGCCAGCGGCCGCATGTAAGCGTCCTCATACGAGATGCCCACGTCGAGTCCGGCCTTGAGCGCCCACACTCCAGCCTCCTTCTGGCCGGGAGCGATGCCTTCGTACACGATGGTCGAAAGCCCGCCGCCCTCCCCAAGCACCAGGCCCTGGAACTTGAGTTCGTCGCGAAGAATCTTGGTCAGTATCCAGTCCGAGGAGTGGACCGGCACAGCGTCGATGGCAGGATAGGTCGCCATTACGCCGCGCCCGCCCATTTTCTTAATACCCGCTACCCACGGTGGCAGAAACACCTCGCGCAGCATGCGCTCGGAGATCTCCATCGCGCCGCGTTCGAAACCGCTCACGGGCTGGCTCTGGCCGGGATAATGGCAGAGCCCGGCGACCGTCTTGTCCGGGGCGGCGATGTTGTCTCCCTGAACCGCGCCGACGATCGTCTCGGCGATCCGGGAACAGAGATAAGGGTCTTCGCTGTAGCCTTCCTGATTTCGCCCGAGGCGCGGGTCGCGGTTCGGCTCCACGACCAGCGTGAAGATCTGGTGTACGCCGATGGCGCGCGCCTCCCGCGCAGCCACCGTGTAGATGTCGCTCAGCAGATGCATGTTCCACGTGCTGCCAAGAGCCGGCCCCTCGGGGAAGATCGTCCCACCGGAGCACATCAGACCGTGGGTCCCTTCCTCGGTTTGAAGGAGCGGGATCTTGAGGCGTGTCTTCTCCCGGGCCAGCCGCTGCAGTTCGTTAAGGAACTCGGCCTGGCGCCGGGTACCTTCGGGGATTACGGTGTTGGGCAGCGTAAAGAATCCGCCGCCAGGTCCGACGCCTTTCTCGCGCGTCCCGAGAGTGAACTGGCGGCATGCCTCGAGCTTCGCCGGGATCTCCTTGCCGAGTTCGTCGACATAGACGCACGGCATGTTCATCTGGCCGATCTTCTCCTCGAGCGTCAACCGCCCGAGCAGGTCTTCGACTCTTTTCTCGACAGGCTGTTTTGGATCGAGGTAGACGGGCACGCCGCCGGACTGGGCGAGTGCGGTCATCGCAAGTATGAGGACAAGAGCTGGAACAAGATATCCGTAGCGCAAGGTGTTTCTCTCCCGATCCATGGTACTCCGGCGCACAACAACCTTCCGGGCGAGATACACTGATTCCTGCCTTATGCGCTCTATTGCCCTGCTTTCCGTTCTCACTTTCGTTCTGTGCTTCGCCCAGGAGTCGAAGCCCGAGCCCGCCGTCGATTGGCACGACGTCCGGAAGTTCGGCGTCGAGGGCCAGGGATGGAAGGACACCAAACATCCTTTCGACCGTCTCCCCGCCAAAGCGGAGGGAGTCGTGCGCCCGCCCGTCTGGGATCTCTCGCAAGACTCGGCGGGGTTGTGCGTCCGCTTCTCAACCGACGCCTCTATCATTCGCGCCCGCTGGACGCTGCGCCACGAGAACCTTGCCCTGCCGCACATGCCGGCCACCGGCGTCAGCGGACTCGACCTCTATGTCCGGCTCTCCTCCGGCTGGCACTGGATCGCGAACGGCCGCCCGCTGAAGCAGACGAACGAACAGACGCTGGTCGGAAACTGGCCCGGAGGGAAGCGGGAGTATATGCTCTACTTCCCGCTTTACAACGGCGCCGAGTCGGTCGAAATCGGCGTACCTCCTGGCGTCGCCATCGAACCGGGCCCACCGTATCGCCCTGGGGTCAAGCCCATTCTCTTCTATGGCACTTCGATTCTCCAGGGCGGGTGCGCCGCCCGGCCCGGCATGGCCTACCCGTCGATTATCGGCCGCATGTTCGACTGGCCGACCATCAACCAGGGCTACTCCGGAAACGGCAAGTCCGAACCGGAGATCGCCACCCTGTTCGCCGAGATCGACCCGGCCGTCTACGTTTACGACAGTCTGCCGAACCTCAATCCGGCGGAAGCGAAGGAGCGCGTTGAGCCTTTCCTGCGGACGCTGCGCAAGGCCCATCCGAGGACTCCCATTGTGCTGGTAGAGAACGTGATCTACACCAACATCCAGTTCAGTGAGCAGCGGCGGACCGAGGTGACGGAGAAGAACGCCACGCTGAAGGCCGTCTATCAAAAGCTCCGCAAGCAAGGCGACAAGAACCTCTACTACGTCCCGGCGGCAGGCCTCTTCGGCAGCGACGGCGAGGCTACCGTCGACGGCGTCCATCCGACCGATCTGGGCTTCCTCCGGATGGCGCAAACGATTGCACCTGTGCTGAAACCGCTGTTGCGAAAACGCTAAGGAACAGAAGGAGCCGAATGATGCGACCTACGCGCCGAGAAGCTGTCACTGCCCTGGCGGGGATCACTGCAAGCTGCACGCGCCGCGAGCCTGCCGCCGAACCGCCGAAAAAGGCCGCCCCGCTTAGCCTTAGTGAATACGCGCCCAAGAGCATGCTGGTAGTGCCCGAGACAAAGGTGGAGAAGGCGCGGTACCCGGTCGTCGACATCCACACGCACATCAGTTGGCTCACCGCCGAAGGACTGGGCCACCAACTGGCTCTGAGCGGGAAGCGGTACTACCTCGCGCCGGCCGAGGAGATCGTGAAGGTGATGGACGGCCTGAACATCCTCGGGATGGCGAACGTCACAGGCGGTTACGGCGCGAGTTTGCAGGAGGGTGTAGACAACTACGACCGGAGGTTCCCCGGCCGTTTCTTCACCTTGGTCGAGCCGATGTTCGACCAGGTGAACCAGTCGGGTTACGCAACCATGCAGGGAGATGCCGTCGAAGAGGCTCACAAGCAGGGCGCGAAGGGCCTGAAGATTCTCAAGTCGCTCGGAATGTACCTGCGGGAGAACGTCACCGAGGGCCCGCTCATCAAAGTGGACGACCCGCGCTTCGACCCGATGTGGGAGGCGTGCGGAGCGCTGAGGATGCCCGTCGCGATCCACGTCACCGACCCGGCGGCATTTTTCTACCCGGCTGACCGATTCAACGAGCGCTACGAGGAGATGCACCAGCACCCCGACTGGGACTTTTCCGGAAAGGATTACCCTGCGAAGATGGAGGTGCTTGAAGCGAGGAACCGCGTGCTGGCGCGGCACCCAAAGACACAATTTCTCGGGCTGCATATTTCCAACTGGCCCGAAGACCTCGGCCTGGTGAGCCAGTGGATGGACAAGTACCCGAACCTATGGGTCGAGATCGGGGCGCGCATCGCGGAACTGGGCCGCCAGCCACGAATGGCAAGGAAGTTCTTCGAGAAGTACCAGGACCGGATCCTGTTTGGCACGGACATTTTCGCACGCGGCAAAATGGCGGCGGACATGGCCTCGCTCGGGCGGATCTATCCGATTTACTACCGCTTCCTCGAAACCGAAGACGAGTACTTTAATTACTCGCCGGGAGCCGTGGGAGGGTCGGGCCGCTGGCGTATCTACGGCCTCGGTCT
>DATIFQ010000435.1:0-6003 GCA_035455185.1 Bryobacteraceae bacterium
CGACAAGCCGGGACCTATGTGCCCACGTGCGTCCCTCAGCGGGGTTTCCGGGCCATATGACCGTAACCAGACTCTTCAGGCCGGACCGCTTGGCACCGGCTCAACTTCCGCGTGGCGCATCACCAGTTCGCAGTAGTAA
The DNA here is from genome assembly GCA_035455185.1 of Bryobacteraceae bacterium. GTDB lineage: Bacteria > Acidobacteriota > Terriglobia > Bryobacterales > Bryobacteraceae > JAEHDI01. The sequence goes on from DATIFQ010000435.1 coordinate 140, forward strand.
AACGCTGGGCGAACAATCCGGATCTACCCAAGATCATCTTCCCTGATGCCGGCCAGTTGGCCAGCCAAGAGACCGGCTTGCGCACTCACACTGTGATTATCTACAATTGTTGGTAATCTAGGCATATGGCAAAGCCAACCGATCTTGTCCAAGGCACTCTCGATCTCTTGATCCTCAAGACCATCTCGCTCGAGCCTAGACACGGCTGGGCCATCGCCAAGCGCATCCAGCAGGTTTCACAAGAAGCTCTCCAGATCCAGCAGGGATCCCTGTACCCGGCGCTACACCGTCTGGAACAGCAGGCCTGGATCAAGGCCGAGTGGCGCCCGACTGAGACCGGGCGAATGGCAAAGTTCTACTCGCTTACACGTTCGGGACGGAAGCAACTGGAAAGGGAATTGGCAAACTGGGCTCGGCTGTCGACGGCCATCAACATAGTGGTCCAGGAGGCTTAGCAATGCGGATGCTAGACAAAGCCCGTTTGCGGCTTCGGTCTCTGTTTCGCCGTCCGAATGTCGAGTTCGAGCTCGAAGCCGAACTTCGTTTCCACCTGGATCAGCTCATTGAAGAGAACATTTCATCCGGTATGCCGCCCGAGGAGGCCCGCCGGGCTGCGCAGCGCATGGTCGGAGGCATCGCGCAATACAAGGAGGAGTGCCGGGATATGCGCCGCGTAAACTTTGTCGAGGATCTTATACAAGACGTACGTTACACAATTCGGTCTCTAGCGAAGAGTCCTGGGTTCACAGGAGTTGTCGTCGCCACGCTGGCGCTTGGGATCGGAGCAAACACTGCCATCTTCACGATCGTGCATGGAGTGCTGCTGCGGCCACTCGACTATCCAAAACCCGATCAGCTGATGTATCTGACGGCAGAAGCTCCGGCCATTGGCGGCACCCGAAGTGCGCTCTCTGCGCCAGAGTACACGGAGTTCCGCCAGATGAACCAGTCGTTCGCGGCGGTTGGCGCTTATTCGACCGGCGGCGCGGCGTACACGACCGGCGAGGTCAACCTCACGGCCGGGGATCGACCTCTGCGGGTGCGCTCGATCTCCGTCGATGCACATTTGCTCAAGGCGCTCAGTATTCAGCCGGAGCAGGGACGCTTCTTCAGTGACGAAGAAACCGCGCGTTGGATCGGGACGCTACCGCCACCGATCGCAATTCTCTCGCACGAATTGTGGCGAACAGCATTTGGAGGAAGACCGCTCGTTGGACAGAAGGTGGAAATCGAGGGCCGCCCCCACGAAATCGTTGGCATTATGCCACCCGGGGCCGACGTCATGGATAACCACACCCAGGTTTGGTTGCCACTCTGGCTCCACCCGAATACGGCCCGGCAACGCGGGGCCCATGTCCTATACGTCATTGCGCGACTGAAAGACGGCGTCACCGCTGAGGTGGCACAGACGGAGCTGAGCGCATTCCTCGCAAACTGGGGCGATCGTGTCGGCACGACAGACCATGTCCCCACGAACCGTCCCCTGCGCTCAGTAGACCACACCCTCCAATTGCGGACGTTACAGGACGCGATCGTTGGGAGTTCCAGCCGGCCGATCTGGGTTCTGCAGGCCGCCGTGGGATTCGTGCTGCTCATCGTCTGCGCGAATCTTGCAAACTTGGTGTTGGCTCGCGCCGGGTCACGGAGCCGTGAGTTTGTACTGCGCACTGCTCTCGGCGCCAGCCGCGGCCGGCTGCTCCGGCAGGCGGTAACCGAAAGTGCGGTGATGTCCGGAGCCGGTGGCATTTTGGGTCTGTGGCTAGCCAGCGCTGGCGTGCGGGCGCTGATCCGTACTTACCCGACTAGCATCCCACGGACGAGTGAGCTTACGATCGATCTGCCCGTTCTGCTGGTTGCGCTCGGCCTCTCGACTGGGACTGCCCTGCTTTTCGGATTCGTGTCGCTCTGGCGCGGGAGAACGAGTAGCATGGTGACTGCACTGAAGGAGGGCGCAAGGGGTGCCAGCGGCGCCTGGCGTCATTACGCCCGTCGTGGACTTGTAATAGCCCAAGTCGCTTTCGCGGTGATGCTGGTTATCGGAGCGGGTTTGCTAGTTCAGACAGTCTACAACCTCACGAGGATCGATGCTGGATTTGACCGGTCGCGGCTGGTGACGTTCTCGATGACATTGCCAATGGCGAATTCAGATCCCGACACACGCGCGCCGGCATATCAGCGCGTCCTCGACAGGCTTCGCTCCGTACCGGGCGTGCTGGGAACGGTTGCCATGTCGGGTCTGCCGCCGAATCGAACTCCAGATGCGATCGCTACTCCTATCGAGAACTACAGATCTTACGATGGAAAGCCCTTTGAAATTGTCGACTACTACCAATTCGTCATGGGCGACTATTTCGGGACGATGGGCATCCCGATCGTCGCCGGCCGCGGCTTCGAGCGAACCGACAACGCATCGCAAGGCAAGGTGGCCGTCGTCAATGAGACTTTGGCGAAAAGGATCTGGAAGGGGCAGAACCCGATTGGCCAGCGTCTGCGGCCTCCGGGTGGTTCGTTTGGCGCTACCGATGATGTCTGGCATACGGTGATCGGAGTAGCCAAGGACGTCAGGCAGCGCGGGGTGGAGCACCCAGCAGGAACTGAACTTTACGTATCCCTCGACCAGCATGGCGTCTCACCACCGAGTATGAATGTGGTGCTGCGGACGACGCTGCCACCGGCCGCGCTGTCAGGGACGATCGAGCGGGTGGTTCGGGAAGTGGACGCCGCGGTTCCCGTTGTGCGGCTTCGCGACATGGATTCGGTGTTCGCCGAATCGATTCGCCGACCGAGACTCCTCGCGCAGCTATTGGGTGCATTTGCCGGACTGGCGCTGCTACTGGCAGCTATCGGTACTTACGGTGTGCTCTCCTACATGGTGACGGAGCGTCGGCGCGAGATCGGCATTCGGGTCGCCCTTGGTGCAACTCGCTCCCACGTGCTCACACAGATCATGAAGCAAGGCCTTCAAGTGGCGGCGTTGGGTGTCACCATTGGCCTTGCAGGCGCGCTTGCCGTAAATCGGCTGATTGCGTCCCTGCTCTTTGGTGTGCAGCCGACAGATACCGTGACGATCACCTTTGTGATCGCAACGATTACGATCGTGGCGCTGGTCGCAAGTTGGCTGCCGGCGTGGCGGGCATCGCGGCTAGACCCGAACGTCGTGCTCAGAGATGAGTAACAGCTGAGAACGCTCTTACGCCATACTGTTGTTTTCCTGGGCGGATCGCCGCTACACGGAAGTTGAGGCCTGTGAAACGGCGTTAACCAGAAGGTGCCAGGAAAGCCAGATGCCGATTACCCGCCGCTGACGCTATGACTCTATCTGGAGTGACCCGGTGACGTACTGCGCGGGCGCGATGGAATGCCGGCTGCCGGGTCACTTCGGATAGGGACGTTTGAAGGAAGCCGCTCGCGTTTGCGGCGGGCGCGGCCGGTTATGGATTTTGAATCGGATTTCGATGAGCCGGTTGCCCAAATCGACCGGGGAGGCTGGCGCAACAGAGGCGCATCCCGCGAGGTGGACCGGCTGGCAAGGGCGGTCGGCCCCGTTTTGCGGGCGAGGTGAGGGGGCTGCGGGGGGTCGAAGACGGATCAAGACACACATCAAACGCGCGTGCCGGAGCACACCAGGAGGTCGCCGTGGTTGGCCGTCGACTAGGACGTATCAGGAATGGCTCTCAGCCTTGCCAGCTCCCAGTGGAGCTGCTGGGCGGAAAGCCGATCGATCACCACCATCGGGCCACCACATTGTGGACACCGCCAGAGTGCGGCGGCGGGCTGAATGGCTGGAGCGGCCGGTTCCCCAGACGGGTGCCACGGCTGCGCCCCCAACAGACGCCGGCACAGCGGCAGCAGCGTCGCACGCCGGCGATTCGACAGGAATCCGAACGAACGAATGCGGACGAAGCCGCGGGGCAGAGCGTGGAGCAGGAAGCGCCGCAAGAACTCCTCGGCGCTGGCCGTCATCAAGCGCTTCTTGCTGCCATGGGCGTAGTCCTTCCAGCGGAAGGTCACTTTGCCGTCGGCGAAGTTGACCAGCCGGTGGTTGGAGATGGCCACGCGATGGGTGTAGCGAGCCAGATAGTGGAGAACGTGGTGCGGCCCGCCGAATGGCGGTTTGGCGTAGACGACCCAGGGCTGGCGGTACAGTGACCGAACAAAGGAGTGGAACAACTTCTCCTGCGCCAGCGGTTGCAGCTCGCCGGGCAGACAGAGTTGCCGGGCGCGCCAGGCCCGCTTCAGGCCGGCGACGAACTTGCCGCGGAACACTGGGCTGAGAACGTGCAGCGGCAAGAAGAACGGATAGCGCGGGTCAACCCACCGTTGGTGATCCGGGGTCAGCCCGCCGGATGGAATTACGCAGTGAACGTGCGGGTGAAACTGCAGCGTCTGACCCCACGTGTGGAGCACGCTCAAGAAACCAGTCTCGGCCCCCAAATGCTTGGGGTCGCCGGCGACTTCCAGCAGCGTGGCGGCGCTGGCTTGGAACAGCAGACTGTAGAGGATCCGCTGATTATGGAAGACCAGGCGAGCCAGTTGGTGCGGCAAGGTGAAGACCACATGCACGTAGGGCACCGGCAGCAGTTCACGGCTGCGCGCGGCTAACCATTGGTTGCGTGCATTGGTCTGGCACTTGCCACAGTGGCGGTTGCGGCAGGAGTTGTACGAATACGAGGTGGTCTCGTAGCCACAGCGACGGCACCGGTCCCGGTGCCCACCGAGCGCCGCCGTTCGGCAGCGCTCGATGGCCGTCAACACCTTCAGGTGCAGACCGGTCAACCAGGGTCGATTGCGATCGATGAAGCTCTTGCCTATGGTGCGAATGATATCGGCCACCTCGAACGGTGGCCGGTTCATCTCTGCTCCACCTGAGGCAGCTTCTTGTGAAGCTTGCGGGACCGCTTCACTTGGTCCAGGGCCGTCACCTCGATCTTGTCGAGCGGAGTGCCCGCGGCCTTCAGATGCCGCTGCGACAGATGCAGGTAGATGGAGGTGGCCCGAAGATCGGCGTGTCCAAGGAGAGCCTGTACGGTCGGCAGATCGGCGCCGTTCTCGACCAGATGCGTAGCGAAGCTGTGACGAAGCAGGTGCGGGCTCACGCGTTTGCTGATGCCCGCACGTTGCGCGGCTTCCCGGCAGGCTTCCCACAGCACTTTGGTGGTGATGGGCTTGTCGGCACGCCAGCCGTCCTCGGTGCCGGGGAACAAGTACGTCTTGGGCCGCATCCACCGGTAGTACTCACGGAGCGTTTCGCGGAGCTTGGGATCCAACGGCACATCCCGATCCTTCCCGCCTTTGCCCTGCCGGATATGGATGACCATGCGGCCGCCGTCAATATCTCCTACTTTCAGCCGGCACAACTCGGCGCGCCGCATCCCGGTTGAATACAGCGTCATGAGCATGGCTCGATGGAACAGGTTGCTGGCCGATTCGATCAGTCGGGCTGCCTCCTCCTGACTGAGAATGATCGGCAGCCGCCGAGGGCGCTTCGGATACGGGAGCTCCTCGTACGGGCAGGGTCGCTTCAGCGTCTTGACGAACAGGAAGCGCAAGGCGGCCGTGTGCAAACCCACGGTGCGCGGCTCCAGCTTGCGCTCCTCGAGTAGATGCGCCTGGTAGGTGCGGATCTCGGCGGGTCCGAGTTGATCGGGCGGCCGGTTGAAGTGCTTGGCGAAATCGCGGACGATCTGCAGATACGAACGCGTTGTAGTCTTAGAGTAGTTACGACGCTGGAGTTCCTCCAGCATCATTCTTCGCAATGGGGTCACAAGGACCTCCTTTCCTTGTGACCCAAACTATTCCACTCAACACGGGAATGCTGCTCTCTTTACGCACGCGTAGCGTCCGCCGCGCGAGCGGCTTCGTTC
>DATIFQ010000436.1:0-31969 GCA_035455185.1 Bryobacteraceae bacterium
GTCGAAATGGTGATGCGAAGAGACCTTAGTCTGCCCATCAAGGAAGCGGTTTTCAAGCTCGGTTTTGTCTTCCTGTTGGGAATAATGGTCTTCGTGATTTACAACGACATCGTCAAGGTGTTGCCGCCGGGCTGACGCACCTACACAGCCGTTCAGCGAATGGGTGAGTACGTAGTCGCTCTGTAGAGCGCCATCTGGATCACGTTGGCGATCTGCCCGTCCTTGTCGATGGATTCCTTCCTGACCTTGATCCACTCTTCATCGGCGCCGAAAGCGTTCCACGCTTTCTCACGGGCGGCAAGGTCGTCGAACGGAATCAGGTAGGTCAGATTGGGCATGTTGGGCCCGATCACCGTGGAGCTGTACAGTAGCGGTCGAATTCCAACCCGATGGAAGATCTTGATTTCGGGTCCCTCAAACCGTTCGTGGAGCGCCTGAAGCTGCCGCCACGTAGGGGAATGGTACACGCGAAGCTCGAAGATTCGCGGCGTGCTGGGCGGTGGATCGAGGGGCGCGATTTCCGGTGAATAACCGGTGGCCTCCAACAGCACGTTATTCTGGAGTTCGAACGGTGGTTCTGGACCCGCCTGCCAGGCTTCGAAGGCCTTCTTCAACTCCTCATCCCGGTTGAGTCTCGCCCGAATGTCCCACATCTCGGCCAGAGACCGAAATCCGATAATAACGGCCACCTGCGGCATGTGTGCCGCGACGAGTGCTTCCAGCACGATCTTTGGACCACTGTGCAACTTTCCAAACGCGGGCAGAGCCGACTGGCTGAGATAATCGTGCAATCGCCCCAATTGCGTTCCGTGCTTCAGATGATATGTCTCGAGGAGATAGAAACGTGTCTTCCGTTCGCCGGTAGCCTGCGCCGCCAAGCCGGGTGTGAGCATCGCCATTCCTCCCATCGCTTCTAGAAAGAACCTTCGGTTCATCATCGCCTTGATTGCCTGGTACTCCATCCCTAAGATATAAGCGAGCTCCCCCCATGCGTCTAGCGATCATCCTTGCCGCGGTTCTGACTTCAGTCGCAGCCGATACGACCTTGGACCATCGGGCGCCTGCCGGGACACGCACGGCAATGCGGCGCCCAGGGGCACACACCATTCTCCCCGGCGGCAAGATCATCGAACCGCTCGGGCTCCAGTACCACACCGGCCCGGGGCCTTTCGGGCTAGCGGTCAACCCGAAAGGAAGCATCGTTGTGTCCGCTGACGGAGGACCTCAACGATATTCGATCACAGTTCTGGAGAAACGGAAAGAGCGCTGGCGTGTCCGGCAGTACGAGACCGAACGTAGCGCTGAACACCAGAATGACGAAGACTGGCGTAGCGTCTTCATGGGGCTCGCCTTTCAGAGCGAGCGGGAGCTGTTCGCCTCGGAAGGCAATTCTGGCCGGGTGCGGCTTCTCGATCCCCTAAAGGGTAAGGCCCGGTGGGTGATCGACCTCAATCAAGGCGAATACAGCGACAGCTACACAGGCGATCTCGCTTACGACGAAGGCCGCCACCTGCTTTACGTGGTCGATCAGGCGAACTTCCGCATTGTCATCGTGGACACGCGCCGGCGGCAAGTCATCTCTTCCGTACGTGTCGGCCGTCTGCCGTTCGCGATTGCCCTCGCTCCCGGCGGGAAGCGAGCCTACGTGACCAACTTGGGGATGTTCCAATATCAGCCCGTTCCTGGAGCCGACCCAAAGCGCGCGCGTGAAACCGGCCTTCCGTTCCCGGCCTTTGGTTTCCCGTCTCCAGAAGCATTGCACGGCGTAAAGCGCGAAACCTCCCTCGGTTCCGTCGACGTCCCAGGGCTCGGAGATCCCAACGTACCCGAGTCGAATTCCCTCTGCATCGTAAACGTCGAGGACCCGGCGAAGCCTCGCATCGAGACCTTCGTGCGCACCGGCCTGCCATTCGGCGGGAAGAGTTCCGGCGGTAGTAGCCCGTCTGGTGTACTCGCAGCGGCCGGCCGGATTTTCGTTTCGAATGCGCACAATGACACGATCTCCATCGTCGATCCCGCAACGAACAGCGTCGCCGGAGAGATCCCGATCCGCATTCCCGGTCTCGAAAGCCTGCGGGGCGTGCTTCCACTCGGGATGGCGTACCACGAGGCGGCATCCTGGCTCCTCGTCGCCGAAGCCGGCATAAACGCCGTCGGTGTGATCGACACGCGGGAGATGCGATTCCTCGGGCACCTGCCGGCGTGCTGGTTCCCAACACGCGTGCGCATCGATCGGGATAACGTGTACGTGGCCAATGCCAAGGGCCATGGCACCGGACCGAACGCCGGCCCGCGCTCGGCGCTGCGCCAGAGTTTCCAGGCGCTCCTGCGGCGCGGCACAATCTCCATCTACCCGCTGCCGGGCCGTGACGAGTTGGAGCGCCAGACGAGTCGCGTTCTGCGGCTGAATGGGTTTGTTCCGATCAAGCAAGCCCGGGCGAAACTGCCGCAGGCCGTCCGGCACCTCGTGCTGATCGTCAAGGAGAACCGCACTTTCGACGAAATGCTCGGCGACGTCCGGACGGCGTCGAACGGAGAAGTGCGGGGAGCTCCGGCACTCGCCCGGTTCGGACGCTTCGGCTGGGTGCAACAGGACCGCCGGGAGCTCCGCACTCGGCTCGCCCTGCGGGATATTGACGTCGCACCGAACCACCGCGCCATCGCGACCCGATGGGCCTTCAGCGATAACTTCTATGCCGACTCTGAGGTGAGCGTCGACGGCCACCACTGGCTGGTTGGATCCTATCCCAACGCATGGACGGAGAGCTCGCTGATGGCTGCCTATGGCGGGGAGAAGGACTTCCGAATGCCGACGGCCGCCCCCGGCCGGTTGCAGTTCCCCCAAAGCAATTCCTCCGTGCACCCTGAGGAACAACTGGAGGCCGGGGCGATCTGGCACCATCTGGAACGGCACGGGATCAGCTTTCGCAATTACGGCGAGGGATTCGAGTTGGCAGGCGTGGATGAGGGTGAGGGGCTGAAGCCCACCGGCGCGCGCTATCTCACGAACGTCCCAATGCCGGACCCGCTCTATCGCAACACCTCACGCGAGTACCCGCAGTTCAACATGAACATCCCGGACCAGTACCGCGCGTCGCAATTCATCGCGGAGGTGGAGCGGAGGTATCTGAAAGGCGGAGAGCCGTTCCCGCGTTTCATCTTTATCCACCTGCCGAACGATCACATGGCGCGGCCGCGGCCCGGCGACGGTTACCCCTTCAACGCCTCGTACGTTGCCGACAACGACCTGGCCCTCGGCCGGATCGTGGAATTCCTGTCGCGGTCCCCGTGGTGGCGTGAGATGGCGATCTTTGTCACCGAAGACGACGCCCAGGGTGGCGTCGATCACATCGATTCTCACCGCACCGTCCTTCTCGTGGCGAGTCCTTGGGCCAAGAGAAACTATGTCTCCCGCGAGAACTCGAGCTTCCCGGGCCTTCTCAAGACCGTGTTCCGGCTGCTCGATGTGCCGCCGTTGAACCTTTTCGATGGCGCCGCCGCGGACCTTTCGGATTGCTTCACCAGCGAAGCGGATTTCACTCCGTATGAAGTGAGGCCCGTCGACCCGCGGCTGTTCGACCCGGCAACCGCCAGGGAACCGCTCGACCCCACGCCCTCGCCCTCGATGGATGATCCCCGCTTCCTACAGCAACAACACAGCAACCGATGACAGCGCGCATGTAGGGTTCTTCGTGCTCTCCGTGGTAAGTCCAGCAGTTTCTCCGGGGTGCCGGCTCCGCTAAACTGGCCCAGAGGACTGACATGATGCTCGAAGACCTGCGCGGGGAGGTTCTGAAAGCCAACCTTGAGCTGGTGCGGCGAAAGCTGGTGATCTACACGTTCGGCAATGCAAGCGGCATCTCACGGGAGCACGGACTCGTAGCAATCAAGCCGAGCGGCGTCCCGTTTGAGGACCTGAAGCCGGAAGACATGGTACTGACGGACCTCAACGGAAAGGTCGTTGACGGAAAACTGCGGCCTTCTTCCGACCTGGCGACGCACCTTTTGTTGTACCGCACGTTTGAGGACATCGGAGGCGTCGTGCACACTCATTCCAGCTATGCCACCGCGTGGGCGCAGGCGGAGCAGGAAATCCCCTGTTTCGGCACGACGCACGCCGACTACTTCTCCGGAGCAGTGCCTGTCACCCGCGCGTTGCGTCCCGAGGAGATCGAGAAAGACTACGAAGAGAACACCGGCCTGGCGATTGTGCGCCGGTTGCGTGACATTCACCCGCTCGACATGCCTGCCGTGCTGGTCGCCGGCCACGGCCCGTTCTGCTGGGGACCCTCAGCCACGAAGGCCGCTCAGACGGCCGTCATCCTGGAAGAAGTGGCGAAGATCGCCTATCGAACGGCGATGCTGGAACCGATGGCTTGGCCGATCTCCGGCGCACTTCTGAAGAAGCACTTCCACCGGAAGCATGGTCCGACGGCGTACTACGGCCAAGAACGGAAATCATGAACGGGATCCACGGGATCAAACTCTGCGCCGCCGCGGTTGCTGTGCTGGCGGGAGCTGTGGACGCTCGCTGTGCGACCTACTACGTAGACTGCGCCGGCGGCAGCGACACTAACATCGGAACGTCGGTCACCGCCGCGTGGCGAACGCCCGCCAAGGTGAGCGGCATAACGTTCGCTCCGGGTGACTCAATCCTCCTCAGGCGCGGGACCGAGTGCCGTGGCCAGCTCTGGCCCAAAGGTTCCGGGGCCCAGGACCATCCGATCACCATCGGTGCCTATGGGAGCGGACCGCTTCCCATCATACGGGGCGAAGCAGACGCTCCAGTCGTGAAACTTCACAACCAACAGCACTGGCACATCGAGAACATCGAAAGCAGCGGCGGGTCGCCGTACGGCATTTTCATCAGCGGCGACCGTGGTGTACTTCGCCACTTCCGAATCAGGGACGTTGTTGTTCACGACGTTGGCGGGACGGCAAAGACGAAAGACTCGGGCCTGATCGCTGTTGTCGCTGGAGGCAAAGACCAGACGTTCGACGACGTGGTCATCGACGGTGTCACCGCCTATAACACGACGCAATGGGCCGGAATCGTCGTCAATGGCGCAGCGTTCACACGCCCGCAAGGTTCCACCGTCCGCGCCCGCAACGCCACGATCCGCAACTCCGTGGTACACGATGTCTACGGCGATGGGATCATTCTATTCCAGGTTTCCAACGGTTTGATCGAGAAGTGCGTTACGTGGAATACCGGGATGGAGCCGACGCAGACAATCGGAACGCCGAACGCAATCTGGACGTGGAAATGCAACACGTGCACCGTCCAATTCAATGAGGGTTTCTTCGCCGACTCGCCCGGTGTTGATGGCGGCGTCTACGATATCGACTGGGGTAACGAGAACAATATCATCCAGTACAACTACGCGCACGACTCACAGGGCTACTGCGCCTCGGTGTTTGGAGCTGGCAATCTCGTCACAACGAACAGCGTCGTGCGTTACAACCTCTGTGTGAACAACGGTCGCAGTCCCCGTCTGGCAAAGCGGCAGGGAGAGATTTTCCTGTCGACGTGGGATGGAGGAAAGCTCGACGGCGTCCGGATCTACGGCAACACAATCTACTGGAACCCGCCGGTAGAAGCTCCAGTGGTGTTCGACCAGGCCGACTACACCGGTAAGAAACCGAACTTCTTCAAGAACAACCTGATCTATTCGACTGTACGAAGCCTCGTGAAAAGCACCTCTTCGATGAAACTGGATCACAACCTTTACTGGTACGGCGGAACGGGAGAACCGGAGTGGCTGTTTGGCGGCACTCTTCACCGTGGTTTCGCGAGGTTCGGTCAAGCAACGGGGCAGGAGGCGCACGGATCCTTCGCAGAGCCGAAGCTCGTCCTTCCCGAACTCACCCTGGCCGCGGACTCGCCCGCGGTGAACGCCGGGGATGATGTCGGGAACATGGGCAAGCACGATCTTTCGGGATTCCCGATTCCCCAGGGCGGCGCGTTCGACATCGGAGCCCTCGAGTACACCGGTCCGATGGCGACCGGTTCTTCCGGGCCTGCACCGGCCTTCGCTCTGAAGGACACCGCCGGGTTTGCACACACGCTGGGCCAATTCCGTGGAGAATGGCTGCTGCTTTCTTTCCTCGAACAGTCCGATGGCGATGCGTCAGCGTCTCGAACTCAGGCTGTGTTTCTCAAGAGTGTGCTTTACCAGCATGGAAACCAGGGACTGAAGGTCGCCGTTGTTGCTCGTGCCGGCGTTGCCGGCACCAACGTCGTCAATCAGGCCCACGACTGGCGTCTGCGGGACATTCCCTTGCTGCTCGACGAATCGGGTTCCGTTGAACGCGGCTACGGAGTGACCACGAAGCCCTCGACGTTCCTTATTGCACCCGCGGGCCAAATCGTCAGACGGTGGAACGGTTTCGCTTCGGCCGCACAGCTCGGCTTGACACTGCGGTGGCTGATCGGCCCGCCGCCAGGCACACCGCCGGTCAGCCTGGCGAGATAGCGTCCGTTATCCCGCGTTGTTCGAGCGGACCTGTGCCGCTATGACTCGCAGTTCAGGCAACACGTCCCCGATGGGAATGGCATCGGAGCCGGGGCGGCCGAAACCGAAATAGAGCTTCCGGTACAGCGAGTAGAGTCTCTCGCAAACCGCTGCCTCCGCGGCTACAGGCTCCACGGTCCGATACTTCGGGCACAACGCGTCCTGCGCTTCCTCGACAGTCCGGAAGACTCCCGCTGCCAGAAAGGCGAAGATAGCCGATCCGAGGCTCGTCACCTCGTCCTGTGGAACGAGCACCGGTTTGTTCAGCACATTGGCATAGATTCGGTTCAAAGTTTCATTCTTCTGAGGGACGCCGCCGCCGTTGATAACTCGGTTGATCGGCACGCCGTGTTCGGCCATCCGTTCCAGGATGACCCGCGTGTGGAAGGCGGTCCCTTCAATCGCGGCGAACAGCTCGTCCTGCGCCGTGTGCGTGAGGTTCCAACCCAATGTGACGCCGCCAAGTTCGGCGTTCACCAGCACCGTTCGGTCACCGTTATCCCAAGTCAGCCGCAGGAGGCCGGTTTGTCCTGCTCTGTACTGGTCAAGTCCGCGAGAGAGTTCGGCCACATTCTTTCCAGCCCTGCGTGCAATCGCGTCAAAAATATCACCCGTCGCCGAGAGCCCCGCCTCGATGCCCCAGCACTGCGGGTGAATCGATCCTTTCACCACCCCGCAGACCCCCGGGATCAGGTCCACATGCTTCGCGATGGCCATGATGCAGGTCGACGTGCCGACAACGTTCACTACGTCTCCCTCGCGGATGCCTGCGCCGATTGCGTCCCAATGCGCGTCGAAAGCCCCAACCGGAATCGGAATCCCGGACTTCAGCCCGAGTCTCGCGGCCCACTCCGGCGTCAGCCGTCCCGCGATCTGATCGGAGGTCGCGTAGCAGCCGTCGATCCTCCCTCGGACGCCGGCCAGGAGCGGGTCGACCGTCACCAGGAATTCCTCGGGTGGCAGACCTCCGAGTTCTTCGTTCCACATCCACTTGTGCCCCATGGCACAGATGCTGCGTGGCACCTGCCGAGGGTCGTTGATTCCGCACAGCACTGCCGCAACCATGTCGCAGTGTTCCAGTGCGGTCGCGAGTCGGCCGCGCTTCTCCGGGTTGTTCCGCAGCCAGTGAAGCAGTTTCGAGAAGCCCCACTCCGAGGAATACACGCCGCCGCACCAGTCGATAGCCGCCAGCTTCTCCCGGCGCGCAGTGTTCGTGATGAGCGCCGCCTCTCCTTTGGCACGGTGATCGCACCACAGGTAATAATCGTCGAGCGGGACGAGATCGTCCCCGACCGGCACGACGCTCGATCCGGTCGTGTCGAGCGCGATCGCCTCGACATCACGGCCACTGACCGCGGCGGCTTCGATGGCCTTCTTCATGGCGGCGGCCAGCCCGTCCATGTGGTCCTGGTGCCGCTGAGTGGCGTGATCGGGATCCTCTTTCTTTCGGAAGAGCGGATAGTCGGCCGTGGCCGACCCGATCCGGCCCTTTTCACTGTCAACGATGGAAACACGAACGCTCAGTGTGCCGAAGTCGACTCCCGCAACAATGGCCATGCTTGATCTCCCGCAGGCTACTTATTTCTTCCGACAGCTTCCGGACCTCGCAAGTGACGTACTGTCACGCTTTGTGCCAGTAGACTTCCCATCCCATGTAGCGCTTCGCCGCCTCGTGAACCACCGACGCCGTCGAAGAGAAGTTGGCGGCGACATGGTGCTCGAACCCGTTCTCACAGATATAGCGCAGCAGATCCTGCATCCTCGGGATCTCCACTACGCCGGCCCCACCAAAGGTCTCGAGCGGATCGTCCGTGAATCGCCCCTCTCCGGTGTAACAGGCAATCCTGCCGCAGCGGTCGTTCGTGGAAACGCGGAAGTACGTCATCGGCCCGGACTTGACCCGGCCCACACAGGTTCCAAACGTGTTGAGTTTGCCCACCGATCCAGCAATGATCTCCTGGTAATCCATGCGAACGTCCGCGAAGAAGTGCTTGGGCAGGTTGCTGCAGTGGAAGCAGACTGCCTTGTTCGGGTCGTCACCGTAGTTGTTGTTCCAGTCAAGCAGCGCGCTGGGCGTCTCGGAAGCCAGCGCCATTGCATACATCGCCACCGTGCCGCACACGTCGACTTCGCACGCGCTCGGCATCAGACGGTCGCTCATCATGCTCATCACCGTGCAGGGGACTACGCCGAAATACTCCTCTATCGAAGTCCAGCACTGCACGGCGCTGACAGTAATGTCATTGCTCTGCATCCAGCCGTCAATGACGGCGCCGAGCTTCGCCATCTTCAGTAGCGACTCGCTCGGGACATCCTTTGTCGAGACGTAGGACTTGATGGCCTGCAACTTTTCCTGGGCCGCCGGGTCGTCGTCCTTCATCTTCTCCACTCGGCCGAGAACCTCCGAGAGGTCGAGCGGATCGACGTCGATACCGCAGGCCTCGAGCAGTTTCTCGCTGTACCGGACCGTGTTGAAAGCCGCCGGTCGCGCGCCGATCGCTCCCACCCGCGCCTTTCGAAGGCCGTTCACCACCCGGCAAACAGCGGCGAACCACTCCAGGTCCCGGCGAAATACCTCGGAGTCCGGTCTCTCGGTGTGCAGCGTCGTGAGCGAGTAAGGGATGCCGAACTGCGTCAGGTTGTTGCAGACGGACATCTTCCCGCAGAAACTGTCCCGCCGGTCGGCGATGAGCATTTTGCCGGCGGTGTCCGGCGTCGCCTGGACAAGCACCGGCACGTTCAGCCCGGCCATGCGCAGGGTCTCTGCCACTCCCCGTTCATCGCCGAAGTTCGGCAGCGAAACGATAACGCCGTCGATGGAATCTCGATGCTTGCGGAACAGGTCTGCGCATTTCCTTGCTTCGGCCCGAGTCTCGACAGCCCCATACTTGCTGTCATCCGGTCCGAGCACAACCACACTCATCCCGGCGCCCTGTACGGCCCTGATCATCTCCTCCCGGCCGGACTTGGCGAGGTGGTCCGGGAAGAACCCCCGATTGCCGATGATTAACCCAAACGTCATCTGTCTCCGCATAATAAGCTCCAATTGTATGTAATCCCATCGGCGTCGTCCGAAGTCAACGCTCTTCGATGATCGCGACGTCCCACGGCGGCAACGTTACGCTCTGCGCGCCATTGACGGCGCGGCCGGTCAGCAGGTCCGTCCCCCCCGCGTAGGAGTAAGAAAAAGTCTGCGGCTGGCCGGAGTAATTCAGAAAGTAGTGCATGCGCTTGCCGCGATTTCCCGTACCGTGCTTTACCCGCACCGCCGCCGGCAGTTTTTGATCGGAGCCAAGCAGACCCGCCAATCCCATTACTTCCGCCAGCAGCTTCTCCTGAAGCTCGTCGGAGAGGTACGTCCCTTCGTACGTCAGCGTGCCTTTGCCGTGCTTGTTCCGGGTCAATGCCGGGAAGCTCCCAAAAAACGGATGGTCGTATGTGGCCAGTGGTGTCGCGGTTTCCGGGATAAGGAACTCGGCCCAGGCGGACACTCTGTTCCTTTCGCCCGCTCCATAAGGATCGCCCTTCAGCGCCAGAGGCTCTGCCAAGTTGGAAAACTCCTGATAGTGGAAGCCGGCTGCCTGCCGCAGCGGCCCCGGCGCCATGACCCAGCGGACCGTCGAGTGCTCGTTCGTGAAGCCGCTCTTAAACGCCATCACAAGATGCCCTCCGTCTTTGACGTAGTCAGCGAGCCGTGTCAGCAGTTCGTCGCTGGCGACATAAAGCGGCGGAACGAGGATGATCTTGTAGTTCGCGAGCTTCTTGCTCTGTGGAAACACGAAGTCGGTCTGGACATTGAGCCGGTACAGCGCCCCGTACATCTGTTGCAGTACCGCCATGTAGTTCACGCGGTCGTGAAACGGCATGAACTGGATGCCGTGGTGCGAGTCGATGCTGTACAAAATCGCGACGTCGCTCTTCTTCTTTAGATTCGCAAGTTGGGGTCCGAGTTTTTTTAGTTCCTGCGCGATTCGCGTCACCTCGGTATAGGCTCGGTTCGGTTCCAGATCGTGGGAGAGGATTCCCTTCCAGTAGGTCTCCTGTCCGTAATGAAGGGAATGCCAGTGCCAGTAGGCCACCATGTTTGCGCCGCTCGCGACATGGCTATACACGCTCAAACGTAGCTGGCCGTCGTACGGCGGATACTGCGTTCTGGAATCCCAGCCGATCGTCTGTGCGTTCGTCTCCGTGACCAGGTAGTTCGCCTGCTTGAGGGAGCGGCAGACATCCCCAGACAAACTGATCGCCAACCCATCTAGTTCGTCCTGCACCGCGTGATACGGATTGACGGCGGTGATATCGAGGTGCTCCGCGATGTCGAACTGGTTCACGTCAGCCCGTACGCCGCCGACAAAGTCATGCGTGATGAACTGACCGGGGCGCTTGTACTCCTTGACGATGGCCGCTTGCCATGCCAAAAAGTCGGTGACCGTCTTCTGCTGGTACCGCTCCCACTCCAGCTTGTAGCCTGGATTCAGAATGCCTTCACGCGGGGGAAACTCGTCCCAACCGTTGACCAGTTGTCCCCAGTAGGCAAACCCCCAGAGCTTGTTCAGCGCGTCGGTTGTCCCGAACTTCCGCTTCAGGTAGGTAACGAAATCCGTGTGCATGCTGAGCGAGTTCGTGCTGTTCGGGTGGGTTTCGTTGTCGATCTGGTAGCCGATGACCGCCGGATGGTCCTTGAAGTGGGAGACCACTGCGCGGATGACGCGCTCAGCGTACCACCGGTATGTCGGATGGGTAATGTCCATGTTCTGGCGCGGGCCGTAGGCCCCAGGCACCGCCGCGCCGGGATACGTCGCCTGGGTCGGATGCGTGAGCGGCGGCGCTTTCGTAAGTTGGGAGACCAGGATCTCCGGATGTTTCTGGAAAAGCCACGGCGGGATCGAATACGTCGGCGTGCCGAGGATCACTTTGATGCCGGCCTTATGCAACCGGTCTATGATCCGGTCCATCCAGGCGAATTCGAATTCGCCGTCACGGGGTTCCCAACTGCTCCACGTCGATTCGCCGACCCGCATCACGGTGAGGCCGGCCTTCTCCATGAGTTGGACGTCCTGCTCCAGCCGCTCATAGTGCATGTACTCGTGGTAGTACGAGGCGCCGTAAAGAATCGTGTCGATCTTGGGTGTCTGGGCCTGTGCCAGTAAGGGGACAAGGTAGAGAAGCAGTAATAGCCGGGGCATGGCAAGGATCTCTGAAGATATCAAACTGTGGGGCGCTCGCGTACGCGGTGCCAGGGGCGGGTCGGGACCCGCCCCCCAAGCACCCCTACCATTCGAATCGTGCGCCGAACTGCCCCTCGCGCGGGGTACCCGTCAGGTTGATGACGTGGCCGAACGTGCCCGAACTGATGTTCGTGTCCGGCGTGTCGAAATGGTGGCGGTTGAACACGTTGTAGAACTCGGCCCGGAATTGCAGCCGGAACCGCTCCGCGATTCGAAAGTTCTTGAGGATCGCGACCTGCTCCTCGGACCAGCCGAAGCCTCGGAAATCCGAGCGGAACATCGGGACGGTGCCGAGGTCCCCATCTGGCGGGTTCGAGAAGTTCTTCGGGTCGAAGTAGAGGTTGCCCGGTAAGCCCGGGTCGCCGAAGTTGAAGTCGGATCCTTCGAAGTTGCGGCTGTAGTCGCCGTTCTCGTTTCTGAGGGCGTAGACCGGCGCCTCCCATCCCGGATAATAGTTGCTCGAGTTGACTCCGATCGGCGAACCGGAGTTATAGCGGAAACTGCCGCTGAGCGTCCAGCCGCCGAGGATGGCGTTGGCCACCCGTCCTGCTCCGTTGAGGTAGCGCCGCCCTGTGCCGAATGGAAGATCCCAGGCAACGATGCCTTTGAACACGTGCCTTTGGTCATAGAACAGCGGCGCCTTGGCTTCTTCATCGAGGTGCAGCACGTCCTGAAGCGGGCCCGACGACCAGATCTCCTGGAAACCGCCCAGAGAGTTTTGGAGGTTGCTGTGCGAAGTCGCCAGGGTGTAGCTGACGTTCGCCGTCAGGCCGCGTTCGGTACGCTTCGTCACGGCAAGTTGAAGGGCCTTATAGTCCGACCTCCCGTACGGGGAGCCGACGTGAAGCAGCGGCCCGCCCCACACCCAGTTCTGCCAGATCTGCGGGTATGGCATGATCGCCGCAAACGCGTAGGAGCCGAAGCCCTCGAACGGAAACGGAACGCCTGCGGACGCCGCCGAGCCGGCATCAGACACGGCGTCCCAGACGTGGCCTGACCTGATGAGGTTTGCCATCGCACCCGGATCCGGCTGATTCCGCTCGAAGTCGCCGCTTTGCAGCCGGCGGCCTTCGTTCTGCATGTAGGTCACGTCCAGCCGCAAGTCGTTCGTGAGCGTGAACTGCGTGCCGATGTTCCACTGGTGGCTGTAGCCGGCAAAGAGACTCTTCGGATTTACGTTGACCATGCCCCACTGGGTGTAGTCCGGATCCTTTGTGCCAGGCACGAACGTGCCGGGATACCCCACGTCCCAGTTGAAAGCCGGCGACAGATCGGCCGTGGGAGTCACACGGTTGGTTCCGCGGTAGCCTGGCGCGAACCCGTATGGCACGCCGAACCAGTAGTTCATCCCGATCGGCGAATAGAACAGACCGTAGCCCGCGCGCAGGACGGCACGGCTGCCGATTTGGTAGGCGATGCCAACGTGCGGAGAGAACTCCTTCCAGTCGCGTTCCGTCTCAAATGTGTCGTCTCCGTTCTTGGCAAACACGAGGGTTCCGGGGATACCAAACGACTCGCTGATTGCTTTCTTGTCGAAGTTCGCCCACCGGCCGTATTTCTCGTGATACGGGAACGTGACTTCCCAGCGCAAGTCCATCGTCAATGTCAGATTGCGGCTGATCTTGAAGTCGTCCTGGGCGAAAATCGAGAACGCCTTTCGCCTGCCGTAAAGGTCCCACGGCGTCTGCTGGCTCGCTTCTTTCGGCCCGCCAAGTAGGAAACTGGCGAAACCAAAGCCGACCTTGTCCCGCCAGGCCTCCTTCGGAGCGCCGGTCTGGTCGGGGTCAAACTGGAATTCCAACGTCGGCGTGGACTGGTGGCTGCTTAACTGAAATGCGCGAAATTCCCCGCCAAAACGCATCGTGTGACGCCCTCTTATCCAGGTCAGCGATTCGTTTCCGATGAACGTATTGCCGACGTAGTAGTCGGACCAATGCTGGCCGATCCTGGTTGTGTCAATCCCATTGATCGCACGGCCGAATTCGATGACTGGAAAGTTCCCCGCGCCGGTTTCGCCGAAGCCGAGTTTGGAGGGCCAGTCGTCCTTCGCGGCAACAGAAAAGCTGGGATTGCGGTAACGGCCGAACGTGAAGCTGGCAATGTTCAGGACTGTCGGCGAGAAGTTGTAGGTGTGATTTAGCGCAAACCTGCGGCTGGTGACTTCCTGCTTGCGGGAGTTCGCCATCGGTCCGCCTGCCTTGTCCGGATCGGCTGGGTCCCAGATTCCGCCCTGGTCCACCAGAATGCGCGGCCTCTCTGTCCAGACGAAGTGCCCGCTCAGCCGGTTCGCGTCCGAGAAGTTATGGTCCGCCTTGAACGTCAACTGAGTTTGATGGAACCACGGATCATTTTGCCGCGTGATGGCAGTGTTGTTGATCAGCCCCGGCCGCATCGGGAGATAGCGCTGCCGGAAGACGTCGGTGATGTTCTTTGAGATAGTGCTGATCCGGTTCGACGGGATCACGTTCGCCGCGCTTGGTATCGGAGCACCGGTAACCGGGTCGAAGCCAAACCCTTCCCTGACCATCCCGGTCCGCGCGGCGGTCAGCCCGGTAACCGGGTCGACGCTGCCCGCCGTCACGTTCCGCTGAGTGGCCGGGTCGTAGATCATACCTTGGTAAACCGGACGGCCAAGGGCATCCTGGCCAAGCACGCTACCCGTATTCAGCAGCTCACTGAAGTTGCCGTCGAGGAACGCCGGGAGGGGCACAGTCGCGTTGTAGGCGCCAAGCACGAACCTCTCCTGGGTGTATTTCTCAAAAGCGCCGAACGCAAACGTCTTGTTCCTGATAATCGGCCCGCCGGCGCTGAAACCGTACACGAACTGCCGGTCCGTGGCGCGCTTGTCTCCCTGGAAGTTGCTCTGCCACGTGTTCGCGTTGAGGACCTCATTGTGGAGGAAGCCGAACGCGCTGCCGTGGAAGTCATTAGTGCCTGATTTCAACGTGAACTTGAAGACGCCGCCGCCCGTCCGGCCGTCTTCGGCGCGGATTCCGCTCGTCTCGACCTTGAATTCCTGGATCGCCTCCATGCTGGGGCTGGACTCTCCGATGTGCCCACCGATCTGCACGACCGCCGAGGTGCCGTCGATCAGAACCTCCTTGGTGAACGCCATGCTCCCGCCGATGTACGAAGTCCAGTTGTTGCCCTCGACCCCGGGGATGGTGGCGTAGGCGAAGTTCTCCAACGAACGGCCGCCACGAATGTCCAGCGGCAGGTCCGTCACTAAGTTGCTGTTCATCCCGGCCCCGACCTGTGTGCTCTGCGTTTCGAGCAACTGGGCCTCCGCGGTGACGGTGACCGCTTCGGCCAAGGCGCCGACTTCCATGTTCGCGTTCAACTGAACAACCTGCGCCACCGCGATGCTGATCCCGTCCCGCGTGTAAGTCTTGAACCCCTGCTTGGTGAACGCGACGGAGTATCTGCCGATGGGTATGTTGAGAACGGAGTACAGTCCGACCTCATTCGTCGTGGCGGTGAAGACCACCCCGGTGCTCAGGTTCGTTGCCGCGATCTGAACGCCGGGGACTACCGCGCCCGTCGCGTCCGTCACAGTACCCGTGATTGCGCCCCGGTCCGACTGCGCCGAAAGAGCGCCGATGAATGGCGGCAGCGCCGCCAGTAGAAGAAGGATGGTGAGCCTTTTCATCACACGATGCTCCTGGCCTCTGGCCGCTCGGCCTGCGGGAAGTGTGGACATGCCCCCGCCCAAATCGCGCCTGGAAACAGCTATCACCCCCACTTGAGCGGCCTGATTGTAAGCGTTTCCATTGGGAGTCTATCACGAGATACAAACGGTTTCAATAGAAAAATGCACCTGTGCTCGACTCAAATTTGACTACCTTCTGTAAGCGTTTCCTCGAGGGCCGCTAAAGCAGAGTTACAATGGTGGGTCAACTGAAGCCCAGTTTTCATCGGTTCGGGATCTTCCGCCATGACGCTAGAAGAGGTTGCCAGACGTGCTGGGGTCTCCACCGCCACCGTCTCCCGGGTTTTGAACAAAGCCGGCGTCGTCAGGGAGACGACTCGGAAACGGGTCCTCCAGGCCGCCAGGGAATTGCGGTATCACCCCAATCTCCACGCCAGGACCCTGGCTGGAGCCAAGAGCAATACTCTGGGGATGATCGTATCGAACATCGAGAATCCCTTCTTCATCGACATCTTTCGCAGCCTTGAGTCGGCAGCCCTCCAGAGGGGCTACGAGGTCGTCGTGGAGCATACCGACTACAAGTCGAGCCGGCTGGTGACCTGTGCCCGCGCGATGTTGGGCCGCCGCGTCGCGGGCCTCGCGGCGATCGTTTCGGAGATGGAGCCCTCTCTTATCGAGGAGCTCACCGAAAGCGATGTGCCGGTCGTCTTCTATGATGTTGGGCTCCCGGCCCGGAACATCACCAACATCAGAGTCCGGTACGAGCGCGGCATGCAGCGCACAGTGGAGTACCTCTACTCGATGGGCCACAGGCGAATGGCGTTCGTTGGGCACCACGCGAGCCTGGGCCCGCTTCAGGCCCGCAAGAAGACGTTCATCGAAACCATGGCGCGCTACTCAGGGCAAGTTCAATTCACGGCTGCGCTCAACACCGACAGCCCCGCCGGCGGTAAACAGGCGGCTCACGAACTGCTTGCCTCCGATTTCCGCCCGACGGCCGTCCTCTGCGTGAACGACTTCATGGCCCTCGGAGTGATTCGGGAGTTGCGCGACCAGGGGTTCTCGGTCCCCCGGGACATCTCCGTCACGGGGTTCGACAACATCCAGCTTTCGGAGTTCTCAAACCCCGCTCTCACGACAGTGAATATTCCGCGCCGGAAGATCGGCCAAATGGCGTTCGAAGCCCTGGCCCCGAAGGAGAGTTCCGGCGATCGCCCGCGCGAGTTCGTGATCGACCCGGAGCTGCTTGTCCGGGAGTCCACCGGACCCCCTCCCGTCTGAGAACAGGAGACTCGGAAATCATGAAAGTACTGAAGCCCCTCTTCATATCGTTGTTGCTTGTCTTACCCGTAGCCGCCCAGTTGCCGGACTTCTACAGAACCGTCGACCGCCTGATCTGGGTGGTGGACGATCTCGACCGGACCACGCAGGGCTGGCAGAAGCTCGGCTTCGCTGGCATCGAGTATCAGGGCGAAGCCGAACTCCCGGCCTTGTTCCGCGGCAAGGCGGGAACGGCAACTCTTCGTGTGGCCTCTGGCCGCATCGGCGACGTCCCCGTCCACTGGGTGCAGCCTATTTCCGGGAAAGACGCGTTTTCCGAGTTCCTGGCCCGGAACGGCAGTGGCGTTTTCAGCATCATGCACCGCGTCCCCTCCCGTGAGGCGTTTGACGCCGAGGTGAAACGAATGGCGGACATTGGCGTCGGCGTCCTTCAGGGAGGTGAGGCGGAGACAGAAGCTGGACCGGTCCGTTTCGCGTTCCTAGATACCGCCGCGCGAGGCAAGTACGTTCTCGGCCTGCTTCATGTGCCAGGTGCGGCGGATCTGGCGCTCGCGCCTCCCGGAAACCCCTCCGGCCGGAAGGTCGCCCAGTACGCCTTTGTGGCCAAGGATCTCGACGCCGTCTCCGCGTATTGGGCGCGGCTCGGCTTCCCCGCGATGACGTACACCCATCCCGATTCGTCCGAGTTGCGCTACCGCGAGCGTCCGGGGGAGTTCGATATGAAGCTGGGCTGGCAGCGCCATGGCAAAGTGACCTACGAGTGGATCCTCTCGCTGAAAGGTCCCAATGTTTACGAGGACCACATGAAGAAGCACGGCGAGGGCCTACACCACCTGGCCTTCGAGGTCGAGGACATCGACAAGGAAGCCGCGGACTGGCAGGCCAAGGGATTCCCGTTCGGTATGGGCGGTGCGTGGGGTCAGAAGGGCAAGCCTGGCTCGGGGCGGTTCATCTACATGGATACACACGCCATCGGCGGCATCGACATCGAGCTTCTTTGGAGTTTCCGGGCGAAGTAGCTTTTTCCGCCGGCCGAAGACACCCTCTCCTCAGCCGCCTGAGTAACCTCCGGCCCCGTGCCGAGCGTCTTTATTCCCTTGGCCGGGTCTGCCGTCCTGTATACTAGCAGGCTTCCGGCACGATTCCGGAGAAGACGGTCACTTAATCTTCCAGGAGGCAGTCTTGAGTTTTCAGGGATGGCTTGCCCTCATTCTCGCCGCGGCGCTGGTTGCGCCGCCGGTCCTGTCCGCACAGGAGGCTGCCCCGCCTCCGCCAAAACAGTCCGGCGGAACTCTCAAAATCGTTACCCTCGAAGGCGAGGGCGCGAAGAACGTCATCAAGACAAGGTATGCCGTGCAGCCGGTAGTCGAGGTGCACGACCAAAACGATAAGCCGGTATCCGGCGCGGAAGTCGTGTTTCAGCTCCCCGCGGCCGGCCCCGGTGGTGTTTTTAACGGATGGATGCGGACCCAGACGCTCCGTACCGACGCCGAAGGCAAGGCCGGCACGAACGGCTTCACACCGAACGACGAAGAAGGCCGCTTTAACATCAAGGTTACCGCCACCTCAAACGGCAAGACGGGCAGCGCGATCATCGCCCAAAGCAACACGCGAACCGGCGGCCAGTCGTCCTCCGGTGCTTCGAAATGGTGGAAAGTACTGGCGATCGCCGGTGGGGCGGCCGCGGCCGGCGGGATCGTGGCGGCCACTCGAAACGGCGATTCTTCCGGTGCCGGGAACAACCCCGTTACGATTGCACCGGGCACCATTACGGTGACCGGACCGAGGTAAGCGCGGGTGCTCCTGCGGGAAGGCTTCATACTCATATGCGCAATCTAAAATTCTTTCCGTGTGGCCTGCTGCTACTCGGCTTGGGTGCAGCATTCGGTCAGGATGGGGGGCTCACAGGCCCCGTCTCAGGCATGGTATTCGACGCCGACTCCCGGTCTCTCAGGCCGGTGGTCGGTGTGCCCGGAGCCGCCTATCTCGGCCAGCCGGCGGTTTCCGGCCTTGATTGGGCCTCGGTAGCGCCCAATGGCCGGGCAGCGCTCGTTCTCGGGAATGCTCAGCTTCGCTTACTGCGCTGGTCCTCCGACGGGACCAGTCGCGCCGACATCATCGTCGAAGAAGCGCAAACGCCCGGACGTGTTGCCTGGAGCGCCGACTCGTCGGCGGTCGCGGTCTATGAGAATTCCGGGCGGCTGCGAGTTTGGCGCACACAGACTGCCCAGCCCGCCGGCGACATCGATCTGTCGTTGCTGTCGGGCCGGATTTCCGCTCTCGCCGTCGAGAAGTCGGGCGCTGTCGTGATCGGCGTGGAAGATGCAACGGCAGGCGGGGTATTCCGGGTCTCGCCCGGCGCCGCTCCGGTAATGGTCGCAGCGATGGCTTCTCCCGGAGCGATGGCCTTCTCGAGAAACGGTCGGGACCTCTTCGTGGCCGATCGTGCCACCCGCCGGGTGATCGAAATTCGCGGCTATCGCGCATCGGCGGCGTTGATTCCGCTCGCAGACGAGACGAGTGGGGTCGTCGAGCCCGCCGCACTGGCGGTGTCCGAAGACGGCATGCGCCTGTTTCTGGCCGACAGGGGCAAGAACACCGTGGGCATCTGCGATCTCACGACGCGTACACTCGCCGGAGAGATCGCACTCGATTTCGCCCCGGTTTCCCTGGAACCCCTTTCTGGACAATCCCTCTACTTGTTGAAAGGCGGAGGCGGGGGTGAACCGTTCCAGGTGTTGAGCGCCGGCCGGGAACCGGCGGTTTACTTTGTGCCGGCCGAGCGGCTGGTCCTGGAGGAGCGCTAGTCATGTCTCGAACCACCCTCGTCCTAGTTGCCGCCGTCCTGATTTCGTTCCTGCTGGCTCCCGCCGCCCTCGCGCAGTCGGTGCCCTTCACCTTGCGTTACGACCAGGGCGACACGACCACGGTCGTGTCGAACAATAGCAGTGTCTTCTTGCCGGCCGACGCCGTCGGACAGGCGGCAGTGGCCACTCTAACCGTCACCTACCGTGGAACCACTTCCGTCTCCATCACCGAGGTCGAGATGCTGGACGCGTTCGAGTTCCCTTCAGCCGACTTCTCGGTCAGCGGCCTGCCGTCGCTCCCGCTTTCTCTTACCGAGAACCAGAGTTTCAGCGTCACCCTCCGCTACCAGGCGGCGACCCGCAACCGCGTTATCGGACGCGTGTTGTTTCACTATAAGCAAGCATTGGTGACCAGCCAGATCACGCTGAATCTCGTCGGTGTCGCGCCGGAATTCTCCTATAGCTACATACCGCAAGGGGGCAACCCGGCAGTTTTGGCGCCCGGTGGGACCATCGCCTTCCTCACGACCGCGGTGGACGGAGCGTCGACCGCTACTGTGGTAATCACCAACAAGGGAAGCGGTGCGGGCAAAGTCGATGCCATCAGTTCCTCCGGCGCTGCGTTTGAGTTGAGTGGCCTGCCCCTTCCCCCGGCAACCATCACCGCCGCCCGCGAACTTCGCTTCACCGTCACCTACAAACCAACGGCGCTCGAGACAAGCAGTGGGCAGCTCACTCTGGACCTGGCTGGCGGCCGAGTTACGTTCGCCCTCCAGGGCGTCTCCGAAGGGCCCGCGTTTGTTTACGAGAAGATCGAAAGTTCGGCGGTCGTTCCCGTAATCCCCGGGCAGGTTGTTTCGCTCCCCGATACCTTGGTCGGTGAGGAGACTAGCGTGCCCTTCCGGGTGAGAAACGATGGCAACCACGACGGCCAGATTGCGTCGATTAGCGTCCTTGGCGACGGTTATCAGGTAACTGACCTGCCGTTCCTGCCGCTGGTTCTCAAACCCGGAGCTTCGGCGACGTTCACTGTCAAGTTCTCCCCCTCGCAGCCCGGCAAGATTTCCGGCAGGCTGCGCGTCGGCGACGACAGTTTTGACTTGGCCGCATCGGG
Organism: Bryobacteraceae bacterium; assembly: GCA_035455185.1. Lineage (GTDB taxonomy): Bacteria > Acidobacteriota > Terriglobia > Bryobacterales > Bryobacteraceae > JAEHDI01. The sequence goes on from DATIFQ010000436.1 coordinate 20,595, forward strand.
TCTTGGAGCGGCGCTCGAGTATTCGCTCGTGGTCGGCTCGACGACCACCACGGTACCAAGCGGCGGCATCATCACGCTCCCGCAGGTGGCGGTCGGAGAAAGCGTAAAGGCTCGCTTCATCGTTACCAACACGGGCACGGCAGAGGCGTCCATCAACAGCATCACTTTGCCGGCGGCGTCGCCTGCGGTTTTCCTGCTCGAAGAACTGCCATCGCTTCCCGCGAAGGTAGCTCCCCAGGCAACGACTGGATTCACTGTCGTCTTCAAACCTTCCGTGGTCGGAAATGCGTCGTCCACTCTCAAGGTGGACAACGTCACCTTCACCATTTCCGGCGCTGGCAGTTCGCCGGCACCGCTGCCGGCATACACCTTTGAAGGCGCCAGCGGCGTTCAGGAACCGCTCCAGCAACCTGGGGTCGGCCTGACGCTGTCCGAGCCGTATTCGCTCGGGCTGACCGGAACCCTGAGACTGGCTTTTACCTCGGAGGCTTTCAGCAGCGACCCGTCAGTGCAGTTCTCCTCCGGCGGACGGACGGTGAACTTCACCATCCCCGCAAACTCTACCCGCGCTGTGTTTCCCAATGGCACCAACGAGATCCGCCTTCAAACGGGCACGGTAGCGGGGACAATCACCCTCACGCCGTCGTTCGCTACCGAGGGTGGCATCGACATGACGCCCGACGTTCCAGCGGTTCTGAACTTGATGGTGCCGCAGTCGGCTCCGCGAGTGCTCGGCGTCCAGATCACGTCGAAAACCACTGCTGGCTTCACCGTGGTGGTGACAGGTTTCGCAACCGGCCGCTCGCTGACCCAGATGGACTTCCAGTTCAATCCGGTCAGCGGTGAAAATGTCTCTACGACGAAGGTCAGCGTGAATGTGGAAGCCAGTTTCCTCAGTTGGTATCAGAGCGCGGCGTCGCAACAGTACGGCAGCCAATTCTTGGTGAGCATTCCCTTCACGATGCAGGGTGACGTGAGGAACGTGAACAGCCTGATCGACACGATCCAGTCGGTGGCGGTGACCATCGGAAATCGCCAGGGAACCTCCTCGGCCGTGACGGCAAACCTGAGGTAGTGATAGCGGTTGCCCCGGCCTTCCTACCCTGCGCGTCCCGCGGGCGCGCAGGGTTTTCTATTTGTTGTGGCGTACCGCCATATACTGGCGTGAGAGGTTTCCTGATGAGCGCATCTGAAATGACACGCCGGGCGTTTGCCGGAGCAGTGGCCGCAGCCGGCTTCTGTTTCGCGCAGGATGGCTGGATCGACCTTTTCGACGGTCAGAGCCTCCGGGGCTGGCGGCCCAGCGAGAACAAGAACTCGTGGAAGGTCGTTGGCGGCCAGCTCTTGGCCGATGGCCCGCGCTCCCACCTCTTCTATGACGGCCCCGTCCGCGAGGCCGGCTTCAAAAACTTCGAACTCGAAGTGGAGGCGCTCGCACACCCGGCGGCTAATTCCGGGATCTACTTCCACACCGCCTACCAGGAGACCGGTTATCCACGCAAGGGCTTCGAAGTACAGATCAACAATACAGCCACCGGGGAGGGCGGCTACCGGGAACGAAAGAAGACCGGCTCGCTCTACGGCGTTCGCAACACTTACAAGCAACTCGTTGCGGATGACGGGTGGTTCAAGATCCATGTCGCTGTCCGCGGCAAGAACATTCAAGTGCGGCTCAACGGAATCCTCCTGGTTGACTTCACCGAATTCACCCCGCCATTCATCGCCGCAGGGAATGAGCGAGAGCGTTTCCTCGACCGAGGCACCTTCGCGCTGCAAGGCCACGACCCCGGTTCCAAGGTCCGCTTCCGCCGCATCCGCGTGCGACCGCTTCCCGACGACGTCCCAACGCCCGGCTCCGCGTCCGCTGCCGCTGACGCCCTCGAACAGGACGTCATCACCCTCGGCGCGCGCAACATCCCGCTCGTGGATTACCACGTCCACCTCAAGGCGAGCCTCACGCTCGATCAGGCGCTGGCCAAGTCGCGCCGCGACGGCATTCAGCACGGCATCGCCATCAATTGCGGCCAGGGGTTTCCCGTCCAGAATGACGATTCCGCTCGCCGCTTCGTCGATGAGATGAAGGGGCAGCCGGTCTTCCTTGCCATGCAGGCTGAGGGACGCGAGTGGACTCGGATGTTCTCGCGGCGCGCGGCGGCGTTGTTCGACTACGTGTTCACCGACTCGATGACCTGGACCGACAACCGTGGCCGCCGCATGCGCCTCTGGATTCCCGAAGAGGTCGGCACGATCCCCAATCCGCGAGAGTTCATGGACACCCTCGTCGAACGCACCATCGGCATCCTTGAAAACGAGCCGGTCGACATCTACGTCAACCCGACCTTCCTCCCGAAACCCCTTGACGGAAACTACGATACGCTGTGGACCGACGAGCACATGAGGAAGGTCGCCCGCGCCGCCGCCCGGAACAGCGTCGCGATCGAGATCAACGACCGCTTCAAGCTCCCTTCTGCCGCATTCCTTCGCGTGGCGAAGGAAGAAGGCTGCAAGTTTGCGCTCGGCACGAATAATGGAGGTCCCACCGACCTTGGCCGCTGCGAATACGGCGTCCGCATGACCACTGAACTCAAGCTCTCCTGGCAGGACTTCTTCGTCCCCGGTGCGTGGGGACCCAAAGCAGTCGAGCGCAAACCCGGCGCGCTCCGGGCGTAACGCAGAGCCCTCGTTCGCTACCGGAGCCCGTCGAAGAGATCGCTCTCGCGCATACGCCCCCCGTTGACCGAGCTGAAGACGCGATAGTACTCCTGCGAGCCCCAGAGGGCGCGGTGATGCTCGTCCGAGAGATGCTCGAGTTTCCCATAGATTGCCATCTGGCTCTTGTGGCACGAGACCGCCCGCCAGACTTTGGACCAGAAGGCGCTGGTGTCGATGACGGTAGTAACCGCCCAGTTCGGCCACGGTGCAACCACGCGGTCGGCGCCGTCCACGGTTACCTTCAGGTTACGGAACGCCGCTTGATACGCCGCCCATTTCGCCTGCGTCCACGCCATGTAGTAGAGCTTCGAGACGCGGTGGCTGACGGCTCGACCCGGCCCGTCCTCGGCGCCCTTGTATTCGGGATCTGCCGCGCAGACCACCGCTGCGGTTGTGAACTGGCAGATGGCGATGTGATCCGGATGGCCGTACGCGCCCTCGGGACCGAACGTAACCACAACCTGCGGCCGTACCCGGCGCAGATGTCCCGCGATCTTGCCGATCGCTTCCGAAGGATCGGCCTGGTCCAGATCGCCGTCCAAGTAGTCGAGAAACCGAACCTCGCGTACCCCCAGCTCTCCGGCGGCCGCCAGCAGTTCCTCCTCACGAATCCTGCCGGCTACGTCGGGCGCCTCGCGCTCTCCGTTTGGCCCGATGCGGCCGCGCTCTCCGCGTGTTGCCGTTACGAGATAGGTCTCTATCCCTTCGCCGGCGTATCTCGCCAGCGTGCCCCCCATCCCCAGAGATTCGTCGTCCGGATGGGCCAGGACGCACATCAGTCTTAGCGGGTTGGACACCCAGCACCCCCTTTCCATCAGGATTCCAGATCAACCCAGCTTTGTACACAGCTCTGGCTCAAATTTCCGGAGGATTTTTGGGAAATGGCTGGAGCGGGAGACGGGATTCGAACCCGCGACATCAACCTTGGCAAGGTTGCACTCTACCAACTGAGTTACTCCCGCTTGCCTACCCCGTATTGTCGCTCCGCGTGCGCTCGGGTGTCAATTTGACGAACACTTCCGGCCGCCACCTGTTGTGGCTCGGCGTCGCCGCTTCGTGTACGATTTCCGTTGATGCTCACGCACTCGTTTCGTTCCGCCACTCTACTGCCTGTCCTCGGCCTGCTCCTCTTTTCCGGCTGCACCCGGCGCCCGGCGTCGCAGCCCGCTTCCGAAACCCCGCTTCCGAGACCCGGCTGGCTCAAGAAGGAGCCGCTGATCGTTGCCGGCAACTGGGACAGCATGGCCATCTTCCGGCGCCGCGTCGGCGGCAACCCAGTCTGGCAGGAGGAGGACTACGCGCGCGAACACACCGAGGAAACAGTCCGCAAACTAAAGGACCTTGGCGTCACCATGGCCGTGATCCACTTCTACAAGGGCTACGGGATGCGCGCCGAAAGCGAGCAACTGGAGGACTCGCGGAAGCTCGCCGCCCTCTGCAAGAAGTACGGCATCCGCGTCGGCGTCTACGTCGGCAGCACCGTGGCCTACGAGACCTTCCTCGCCGAAGCGCCGGATGGCATCGACTGGTTCGTCCCGCCGTACCTCGGCAGGCCCGTCTTCTACCCCGGCCAGAGCTTCCGCAAGCGCGTCTACTTCATGCACCCCGGCTACCGCGAGTACATGAAGCGCGTTCTCGACGTCGCGATCAAGGATCTCAAGGTCGACCTGATCCACTTCGATAACACCAGCCTTCAGGCGCAGGCCCCTGTCTTCTATCACTCGCAGGCGGTCTCCGACTTCCGTGACTTCCTCTCCGCCAAGTACACGCCGGAGATGCTGAAGAAGCGGCTCGGCTTCTCGGAGGTCCGTTTCATCGAACCTCCCATCGTGGACCGCGTGGTCAGTGTGCTCAACGACCCGCTCGTTCAGGAGTGGGCCGATTTCCGATGCCGCCAGCTTGCCGCCTATTACGGCGAAATGGAGCGCTACATTCGGGGCCTGAACCCGGAAGTCGCGGTCGAGAACAATCCACACTCCGGAGTATCGGGCATCAACACCGTCTGGGAGCAAGGCGTCGACTACCCGCGCCTGCTCGCTCACACTGATGTTGTCTGGAGCGAGGAAGGCAACGAGGCCGGCGTGACGCCCGAAGGCGTTTTGCTCTCCAAAATCCGCACTTTCAAAATGGCCTCCGCCCTCAACAACAGCATCTTTACGTACACCGGCGGCGACCAGGGCTCTACGCTTCAGATGGCTGAGGCGATGGTCTACAACCGGCGTAATCTCGGAATGGTCGGCGGTGTTCTCGCAGGCTATGACACCCCGGCCGATCAGCGCAATTACATCCGGTTCTATCGCGACAATTTCGACCTATACCGCGACGCGGCGAGCCGCTCCGATGTCGCCGTCCTTCATTCCTACGCTTCGCTCGCTTACAACAACGACCTCCCCTGGCAGAGCACCATGCTCTTCGAGCAGGCGCTCATTCAGTCGAAGGTTCCGTTCGATATCATCTTCGACGATCACCTGAAGGACCTCTCGAAATACCGAGTTCTCGTCCTCGCCGATCAGGAGTGCCTCACGGACGAGCAACTTGAGCAGGTCCGCCGTTTTGTCGCCGCAGGAGGCGGTCTTGTCGCGACGGAACACACCTCGCTGTACACCGGTTGGCGGCAGCGCCGGCGGGACTTTGGGCTGCGTGACCTGTTCGGCATCAGCTTCAGCGTGAGTCCAGCCGCCTGGCCCGGCTCGCGCGCTGCGGAACCCGTGATGAAAATAGCCGCAGTCCAGAGACAGGCCGACAAGGGCAGGGTCGCATATATTCCTTCCGTCGAACCCGCCGTTCCGAAGCCGGACGGAGCACCAATGAGGAGCGAGTACTGGAAGCTCCCGCTCAACATGAAGGAACTGATCGACGCCGTCCATTGGGCCGGCGGGGGTCTGCTGTCTATCGAGGTGAAAGCACCTCCGACGGTAACCGCCGAAGTGCTCGAGGACACGACACACAACCGTCTGACGGTTCACCTGATCAATTTCGATTGCGAGCGGGCGCCGAAGCTTTCCGGTCTCACAGTAAACCTTGCCATCCCCGCAGGCAGAACGGTCGCCAAAGTAACGTGGCTTTCGCCCGATGAAAAAGGGCCGCTACCGTTGACTTCGAGTCTCCGAAACGGCCGAGCCGCGCTCTTAATCCCCTCGCTAGAGACGTATGGTGTAGCGGTTCTGGAACTCCACTAGCTTCTGGACGACACAGGACGGATATGACATTCCGTGACGATCCTGTTGCAAACATTTCCGAAGAGTTAACAAGACCCCTACGGATTGTTTTATTGCTCTGTGACTAGTTGATTACAAACGAGAAATAATTGTCGGAGCAACGGGATCTGTCGCCTTGGATTCTGTGCTAGACTGATTCTCCGCTCGGCTCCTGAGAGAGCGGCCAACGACAAGTTCGTTGAATCATTCGCTAGCGGTTCCAGCCAGCTAAACTGAAGGTCTGTTTTCAGATTTCCTCAGGCTGTTGGAAATTTGTGGAAATCTTGGATGGTTGGTGTGGGTTGTGATCTATGAACGAGTGGGAGCAGATTAAGAAACACATCGCTGGCAGGCTCAGCAACGAAAGCTACCAGAACTGGCTCGCCAAGACCTCATTCCATCAACTGGATGGTGAGGTCCTTCGCGTCAGTGTGCCGAACGACGCCACCAGAGCTTGGCTCGAGGAGGAGTATTCGGACCTGGTGAGCGCTTCGGTCCACGAGCTCAACCTCCGAATCCATCGGGTAGCCTATGAACTTCCTGGAGCGACAATCCCCGATTTGAGGGCCAATAACGGTCATGATGGCGTCGTTCCTGAGCTGATGTTCCGTTCTCCCGACAGCCACCTGAATCCCCGCCTCACGTTCGACACCTTTGTCGTCGGTTCCTGTAACCAGTTCGCGCATGCTGCGGCTAAAGCGGTCGCCGCCATGCCTTCGCGCAACTACAACCCTCTGTTCATTTACGGCGGCGTGGGCATGGGCAAGACGCACCTGATGCATGCAATCGGCCGATCTCTGCTCGACAACTTCAGCGGCATGAAGATCGTCTACACTTCCAGCGAACGCTTCATGAACGAGATGATCCAGTGCATCGCCACGCAAAGGATGTCTCACTTCCATCAGCACTATCGAAGCGCCGATATTCTCCTCGTGGACGACATTCACATCCTCGGAGGTAAGGAGCGCACGCAGGACGAGTTCTTCCACACTTTCAACGAACTCTACGACCATCAGAAGCAGATCGTCATCTCCAGCGACAGCTCACCGAAGGATATCCCCGGCCTCGTCGAGCGTCTGCGTTCGCGTTTCGAGTGGGGCCTCATGGTGGACATTCAGCCACCCGACCTCGAGACCAAGATGGCGATCCTCGACAAAAAGGCGGAAGCGGAGGGCATTACTCTTCCGGAGGACGTACGGATCTTCATCGCCACAAAAACAAAGTCGAACGTTCGCGAACTGGAAGGCGCTCTCGTAAAGCTCATTGCTTATTCCTCCATGAGTGGAACGCCGATCAACCTCCCGATGGCACAGAACTGCCTGCGGCACCTCGTCCACGGGCAGGAACGCAGGATTACGATCGAGAGCATCGTGCGCTCGGTAGCGGAACGGTTCAGCCTTCAGCCTTCTCAGTTGAAACAGAAGAGCAACGCTCGTGCGATCGCATACCCCCGCCAGGTGGCCATGTACCTCGTGAAGGAACTCACTTCGGCGTCGCTTCCCGAAATCGGCCGTGCTTTTGGTGGCAAACATCACACAACCGTGCTCCATTCCGTCCAAAAAATCGAGACCCAGCGCCACCAGGACCCTGATCTCAACAGAATGCTGCACAGTCTAATCGATTCGCTGTCCTGAACTTGTATGCTTTTCCACAAACCCTCGTCCCGAGATGCTTTGGATAGCTGTGGAAACCCGCTCCAGGCGCCCAACCGTACTCGCCGGACCACTCGGATTCCCACAGCGAGACGAGACAGGAAGCGGTTGGGTTTTGTATAATTTAGAGAGAAATCAACATTTCGACAGTCCCGATGAATTCGGTTCTAAAGCAGACAGTTTAGAGATCTCGTAGAAAGCTTGGGAAACGGAGACTTGGCCCGATGGATTTCATAGTGAGCAAGAACGACTTGGTTCGGGAGTTGAACCTGTCTCAGGGGGTTGTCGAGAAGAAGACTACAATCCCGATTCTGTCGAATGTCTTGATTGAAGCCAGCGGAGACAAGGTCAACCTGACGGCGACTGACCTCGAGTTGGGAATTCGCTGCTCTTGCCCTGCGCGAGTGAACAAAGACGGAGCCGGCACGATTCCAGCCCGCCGGCTACTGGACTACGTGAGGCTGCTCCCGGAGGCGGAACTGCACGTCAAGTTCATGGAGAATCAGTGGGCGAATCTGGTTTGTGGCCGCAGCCGGACACGGATCGCCGGTATGTCGAGGGAGAGTTTTCCCGAGCTCCCTGAGTTTCCTGAAGTGCTCGCGGAGATCCCCGTGAGCGAGTTGTCCGGGCTTATCGCGAAGACGATTTTCGCCATCTCCAGCGAGGAGTCACGTTTTACTCTAAGCGGAGCTTTACTCCTTTTGAAGAGCCAGGGCATGTCGATGGTTTCGACCGACGGACACCGCTTGGCGTTCGTTGACACGAAGTCCGAATTAGCGGGGGTCAAAGGATCCTATCGCGCGCTGTTGCCGAAGAAGGCCATGGGCGAGATTCTTAAACTGGCTCAGGAGTCGGCTCCGGACGCGAGCGTGCAATTTGCCGGCGACGAGAACCACCTGTTCTTCCGCTTTGGCGAACGGCTTCTGATCAGCCGCAAGCTGACCGGCAATTTCCCCGACTTCGAGCGCGTTCTTCCCCGTGAACAGCCGCTCTCTGTGATTCTCGGGCGGGAAGAAGCAAGGGCCGCAATCGAAAGAGTTGCCCAGTTTTCTGACGAGCGCTCTCACGCGGTCAGAATCCAGGTTTGTCCTGGCGAGGTAAAGGTACATTCTTCGATTTCTGAAACTGGCGAGAGTGAAGAAAGCATCCCCACCGAATACGACGGAGCCACCGTCGAGATCGGATTCAATGCACAGTACATGCTCGACTTCCTGAGGGCGTCTGAAGAGGACAAAGTGGTGCTTCACTTCAAGGACGGGCACAGCGCCGGTGAGTTGAGGCCCGCCGATGACGCTGGAAAATACGACTACCGCTACGTCGTGATGCCTATGCGGATTTGAGCCTGTTTCCGGGCATGGAAAGCCCGGCAATTCACGGAGAGGGTGCTGGCTGGGCAGTCCCACAAGGAGTATTAAGGGTCAACTATGGGTTCCAAGGATGTAGAACTGAACACCGTCGACACGTACGATTCCGCAAGTATTAAAGTCCTCGAAGGTCTCGAGGCTGTGCGCCTGCGGCCGGCGATGTATATCGGTTCGACGGGCGAGACCGGGCTTCACCACCTTGTCTACGAAGTCGTGGATAACTCGGTGGACGAGGCGCTGGCCGGCTTTTGCGACGAAATCAACGTCACAATCCACTTCGATAATTCCGTAACTGTCGTGGACAACGGCCGTGGCATCCCGGTGGATATCCATGTGGAGGAAGGCATATCGGCCGCGACCGTCGTGATGACGAAGCTGCACGCCGGCGGCAAGTTCGATTCAAAGTCCTACAAGGTCTCCGGCGGCCTGCATGGGGTCGGTGTGAGCTGCGTCAACGCCCTTTCCGAACGACTGGAGCTCGAGATTTGGCGCCAGGGCTTTACCTGGACACAGGAGTTCGAGCGGGGCAATCCCGTTGCCCCCCTGCAGAGAGCCGGCAAGGCCGGTCGCAAGACCGGTACAAAAGTAACTTTCAAGCCCGACCCCACGATCATGGTCGTCACGGAGTTCAATTTCGACATCCTGTCGCAGCGGCTCCGGGAAATCGCCTTCCTGAATAAGGGCCTGCGCATCACCATGACGGACGAGCGGGTCGATCCGCCGAAGTCTCACGAGTTCCAATACAACGGAGGCATCGCCGAGTTCATCAAGCACCTCAACCGAGGCAAGACCGTCCTTCACGACAAGCCGATCGCTTTTGAGGGGGAGCGTGAGTTGCCCAACGGAGGCACGCTCACCATGGACGTGGCGCTCCAGTACAACGACAGCTACGCGGAAAACCTCTTCAGCTTCGCCAACAACATCAACACGGTGGACGGTGGCTCCCACCTCACCGGCTTTCGCAGCGCCTTGACACGGACCATCAACTCCTACGGGCAACAGGCCGGACTGTTCAAGGACGTCAAGGAAAATCTCACCGGAGACGACGTTCGCGAAGGCCTGACGGCCGTCGTGAGCGTGAAGCTCCCGCAACCGCAGTTCGAAGGCCAGACCAAGGGAAAGCTCAATAGCGACATCCAGGGGTTCGTGGTCCAGTTTGTCAATGAGAAGCTGAGCGAATACTTCGACAAAAACCCTTCGGTCATGCGCAAGATCGTCGGCAAGGCGATCGAAGCTTCCCGCGCACGCGAGGCCGCCCGCAAGGCCCGGGACCTCACCCGCCGCAAGGGCGCGCTCGACTCCGGAGGTCTTCCCGGCAAACTTGCCGACTGCCAGGAGCGCGATCCCGAGCGGTGTGAGCTGTTTCTGGTCGAGGGCGAGTCAGCCGGCGGCACCGCCAAGGCGGGCCGCGACCGGCGCTACCAGGCCATCCTGCCTCTGAAGGGCAAGATCCTGAACGTCGAAAAGGCGCGCTACGACAAGATGCTCGGCCATGACGAGATCCGTGCCATGATTACCGCCATCGGCACCGGCATCGGCAAAGAGGAAGGCGACTTCGACCTGGCCAAGCTCCGCTACGGGAAGATCATCATCATGACTGACGCGGATGTCGACGGCTCGCACATCCGTACCTTGCTGCTGACGTTCTTCTTTCGCCACATGCAGGACTTGATCAATCGCGGGCACGTTTTCGTGGCTCAGCCGCCGCTCTACCGCATCAAGAAGGGCAAGAGCGAACGCTACATCAAGGACGAGAAGGAATTCATGCGGGAGATCCTGCGGCGCGCCACGGAGAACGTCGTGGTGGAGGTCAGCGCTCACAACGGCTCTCCGTCACAGCGGATCGAAGGCACGGAGCTGAGAAACTTTCTCATGGCGCTCGAGGAGTACCTCCAGATCTCGTCCAAGGCGGAGCGCAAGCTGAGGGACAGCCGCGCGGTAACCGTTGTCTCCAACCCCGAGCTGAAGATCGACTCCAAGTCGGATTTCGGCGACGAGAACAACCTTAAGCCGTTGGCACGGGCGCTCGAGGCGGCCGGGATCCCCGCCGAGCTGAAACACGACGAGGAGCATTCGTCATGGATGGTTTCCTTCCGTGATTCGACGCACGCTGAGCGGACCATCGGTGTTGAACTCGCGGCCATGCCCGAATACCGCCGCCTGCGGTCGCTCGGCAGGCAGATCGGACGATACAACCAGCCGCCCTTTGTCGTGCTCAAGGACTCGAGCCGTGTGATCCAGGAACACTGGCGCGGCCTGCTCGACTACGTCAAAGAGGAGGGTAAGAAAGACGCCTCCGTCCAGCGGTACAAGGGGCTCGGCGAGATGAACGCCGAGCAGTTGTGGGAAACCACCATGAACGCGGAGAAGCGGACGCTCCTCCGGGTCCGCCTCGAGGACGCGGTCGAGTGCGAGGAGATCTTCTCGACGCTGATGGGCGAGGACGTCGA
>DATIFQ010000437.1:0-4051 GCA_035455185.1 Bryobacteraceae bacterium
TACCCCACTGAAACTGCCAGCCTGTCGCCTTTGCCCAGCCGGAGCGGTTTCTTCGGGCGGATGATTGCCTCGCCGCCCGCGGCTTCGACGGTCGCGCCGGCGAGCGATGATCCGGACGGCTTGCCAGGGAAGGGAAGCCGGAGCTGCGCCAGTTCCAACCTGCCGCCCTCCACCGTGATCTCGGCGTCCAGTTTCTGTTTCGCGCGCTTCTGGGAATAGCTGCCCCAGGCAGTTCCGGTGGAATACAGCGAGTGGAAGTTGTCCTGATTCACAAGCGGGCTGAAGCGCAGCGCCTTCTCGGGAGCCGACCACTGGAATCCGGATAGCGCCAGAACCAACGACCAACTCGACATCGCCCGCGCATAATGGTGGCCGCACTCAATCTCGTTCCAGGGGTTGCGCCGGACGCCGTCGTAACGGTTCCGCACCGCATCTACGATCGCAAGGCCCTCCTTGAACATCCCTTCGTAAAACAGGTGTGCTGCGACCTGATACTCGATGCCGGTCCAGACCTCGTCGGAGTACACGAACGGCAGGGCTGGGCGGTGGCCGCGAGGCCAACTGCACAGCAAAAGACCGGCCTCGTCGTTCAACGCATAGAGGCGCTGCGCGTTTGGGAAGTCGGAGAAGTCCTCTCGGAAGTTGTGGCGGAAGATAGCGCGCAGGGTGGACTGGATATGCTCGTGCGGCAGCAGCTTGCCGAGGCCGACCACTTCCGCGAACCACTGGCCGAGCAACTGGTCCGACAGGCAGCCCTCCCCGTACTGATACCTGGAGGCTTTTTCGGCGCGCTCGTCGATCTTCTGAACGTAATACTCGCCGTTCCATAGCAGTTTGTCCAACCGGGTAGCGCCCTCTTCCATCAGCTTCCGGTAACGCTCAGCGGCGGCGTTGTCGTCGAGATGCACCGCCATCTTCGATGCGGAGGCAAGCGCACCGAGGTAGAAGGTGCCCATCATCGTATTGGGCCCATAGAATTCGATGTCGTAGGTGTTATGCTGCTCGCCCTCCATTACGCCGTCGCGGTCGGCGTCCCACTTCGTCCAGGCAAATTCAAGGGCGCGCTTCACCTCGGGCCAGAGCTTGCGCAGCCATTCATCATCGCCGCACAGCCGCCACTCGCGATACACCTTCATGACGCAGCCCATCTGCCCATCGGCGGCTGGAAAAGGCACAGTACCGCCTGGCTGAAGCGGCACTTTCGTGCGGAAACCCATGCTGCCGTCGGGACGCATGTTGACCAGAAAGTCAATCTCGCGCATGCTGCGTTCCACGTCCGGGAACAGGTGGGCCATCGCTTGTTCGTAGTTGTAGACGTGGGTACAGTTCATCGGGCAACAGCCGGCGTTGTCGTTGCAGCCTTCGAAGGCCAGCGTCTTTTTCCCTTCGAGCACCATCACCGTGTTTGTTCGCATGATCGACGCCTGGCTCGAAGCAGCGTCGATGACGGACGGTGGAAGGGTGGAACGGTAGAGTGTGTCGCGATAGTGCTCCGAGCGTTCCCGCAAGGATGCCAGGTTCGAGAGCGTATAGGTCGCCGGCTCCCACGCCGAAGGCCAACGAGTGCCGTAATGGTTCTTCAGAGCCTTTCCTTTGTACTCCGCCTCGCCGGTCCAGTAGTTTTCGGTGTTCGGGAAGTGCCAGGCGAGAACAAAAGTGACTGCCTTCGACTGTCCCGGCGAAAGCGGGACGTGGGCGGCGATGGTTGCGTACTCGCTGCCGCCGTCGCCTGAGGGTTCCGAAGTTGCGTCCGAGTAGCGCCCCCTGTCGACGAACTCATCCCACCATTTCTGAAATTCGTCCCACCATGCGCCGTGTTCCCAGCGCGGGCGGCAGGATACGTCGAGCGCATCGGTGACGATCGCCATCGACCCGTATCGAGTGGAATCCGCAGGCCATTTCCGGGATGTCATCAGCAGGCCCTGAACGCCTTTGTCCCGCTTGTGCTCGTTCAGGTTCTGCCCTAAGAAGGTTGCGCGCCGGCTGCCGAGCCGGGCAACACCGTCGTAACCGACCGGGTTCAGAATGGAGAACGCAAGCGACGCATCGAGATTCGACTTCGCCCGGGACGTGAGCCGGTACGTGAGCACGGCGGCCGGAAGGCTCGAGTCATCCGTCTCCAGCGGGATCATCGGGTTGAACGCTTCGAGCGACACCTCGACCGGAAGCTTCGGGTCCTGGAAGCGGATGTTTGCGAACGGATATGCGCCGGTGAAGACGGCCTCACGGAGCCGGGGAAGCCCGAGTCCGGTTTCGCGCGGAACTCCCGAACCGCCGGTGAACGGCGGGTGCGGACGGCGTTCGACGACGCGCACGACCGGTTTGGCGAGGTCCGCACCGGCCAATCGCAGCGCCACAAACGTGAACGGCAGGATGCCGCCTTTATTCGGCCGATTGAAGATCTCCCAGTCGCGAAGATTGCCGTAACCGCCCAGAGACACCGTTCCGGTGCCGATGCCGCCCAGCGGAAAGGCGATCTCCCGGAGCGAGTCCCCGGTAAAACGCCGGCCGGTGACGCGCTCAAGACGGGGACGGTTCACAGAGGTCTGCGAGGCGGCCGCTCCCGCGGCGGCGCCGAGGAACAACGTGCGTCTGCTGATTTTCATACGATCTCCGAAAAACGATGCTCGGGTACGGGCGGCGAGGGCCGGAACGACTGCCGATGAAGGAAACGGAGCTGACCCGGGATCGCCGCAAAGGCATCTTGCGCCATCGAATCTAATCGCTCCGGCGAAGCGCCCGCGCGAAGGTTCAAGACAAGCTCGTGACGCGAAGCCGGCGGAGCGTCGAGAGCGCCGTCGACCGACGGCTCCTCGCCGTTGGCACAGACGCCGGCCTTCAAGTACCCGGTGCCGGCCTGAACAAAGACCTTCAGATGCGCGATGGAAATACCGCCATCCGTCAGCGCCCGATCCAGCCGCTCGATAAGCGGTCCGGCGACAGCCGCCGGCGTCAGGGGACGAGCAAGCCGCACGTCCGCCTGCCAGTTTAGCCACCCGAGGGCGGCTTCGGCCTCGGCGTATCGAGCGTAGTCGACTTCGATCAAGCGAACGCTGGCGGTTGCACCGTCATGCAGAATCTCATCCAGCCACTCGCCAACACCGTCCCCGGTCAGAGCGCTCACGGGTCGTGCCGTTACGCCGGGAATGGACGGGAAATCCGCGCCGCGGTCTGCCTTGCTGTACAGAACTAAGTCGGCTTCCGCAAGCTGCTTCCTAAACAGATACGAGAAGTGGGGATCGGAGTCCGGAGCGAGCAGTGCGGCGGCGCGCTGCGGTTCCACCAGCACGGTTAACGGCGCAAGCAGGAAGCTTCCCCCATAGAACCTCTTCAACGGCTGCAGGATCGTCGCCGACAGGTCGGTACAGCTTCCGACAGGCTCGGCGAAGACCACATCCGGGTCGAACGAAAGGTGTTGCTCGGCGGACCGGATGAAATCAGAGAAGCGGCAGCAGAAGCAGCCGCCAGTGACCTCGCCGGCTTTGAGGCCGGACGCACGCAGAAACCGGGTGTCCACCAACTCACCGCCCTGGTCGTTCGTGATGATCGCGACACGGCGGCCTGCCGTCTGAAGGCGGGCGGCGGCAGCGAGGAGCAGAGTGGTCTTACCAGCTCCTAGAAAGCCGCCCACGAGTACAAGTCTTGGCCGGGTCACCGTGCACGAATTTACCACAGGCAACCGCGAGACCGTGGTTGAATAGGTGGACATGGACGGCGAACCCCTCCGCTCGGAGGACAAACGGCTGATCGTAGTAGTCCTGCTGGTGGCGGTTGCCTCGGTGATTTTCACGCAGCTGAACTTCTTCGCTGCGTTTCCCGAAGCGTCGATCGACCTCCGCTATTCAAAAGAGCAGATCACAAAGTTCGCGGAGGACTTTTTGCGGGGTCAGGGCCTCTCGACCACAGGGTTCCGCCGCCTGACCTTGTTTGATCCCGACGACACGGCGAAGACGTATCTGGAGCGCGAGCTGGGTCTCGACCAGGCGAACCGCCTGATGCAGGAACGGGTGCCGGTATGGCGGTGGCGGGCGCGCTGGTTCCGTCCGCCGGA
>DATIFQ010000438.1:0-6712 GCA_035455185.1 Bryobacteraceae bacterium
GTTGTTTGCATTGCTTGCGCTAAGCACGGCGGGTGCGCAAACCCAGCTCACCGTCTACAACCAGAATTTCGCCACGGTAAAGGAGAGGCGTGTCCTCGAACTGGTGAAAGGCCAGAACGAGGTCCGCGTCGCCGATATCACCGCCCATCTGGAGCCCGAGTCGGTCGTGCTCCGCCATCTTCGCCAGCCGGATTCAATACAGATACTGGAGCAGAACTACGAGAGCGATCCACTGAGTGAAGGTCTCTTGTTGCGCAAGTCGGAAGGCAAGGTGCTGGATTTCGAAATCGGCCAGCCACAGACGGGCGAGAAGAAGATCATCAAAGGGAAGATTCTGCGGAGCGGCTACATCCCCCACGCCTCCGCGCTTCAGCGCTACGGCCAGCAGTATCAGTTCAACCAGATGGTCTACTCGAGCCCGGAGGGCGGCGGGCAGCCGATCGTGGAAGTAGATGGCAAGATCCAATTCGGTCTGCCCGGCAAGCCGATCTTCGATGCACTTGATCCGAAAGCGTTCTTGAAACCAACACTGCTGTGGAGGCTTCTCTCTGCCGTCCCGGGCAAGCATGAAGTCGAGTTCTCCTATCTCACAGGCGGGATGCGTTGGGAGGCGAATTACAACGCCGTTGCGCCTGAAAAAGGAGACACCTTCGATATCATCGGCTGGGTGACTCTCGAGAACATGAGCGGCAAGGACTTCGAGAACGCCAACGTGAAGCTGATGGCCGGAGATGTCGCTCGAGTCATGGCGGAACAAGGAAATCTCAGGGCCTACTCGGGATTCGAGGAAAGGGTGGCCGCAGGCAGTCCTGCCGTAACCGAGCGCGCGTTCGAGGAGTACCATCTGTACACGTTGGAGCGGCCGACGACGGTACTGGACCGGGAAATCAAACAAGTGGAGTTTGTTCGCGCCGCCAACGTTCCGGCCGAAAGAATTTACGTATACGACGGTTTTAAGCTGGACCCACAGTATCGCGGCTGGGATTATTACAACATCCGAACCCGGCCTGAATATGGGACCGTGTCTAACCCGAAGGTATGGGTGATGCTGGAGTTTCAGAATTCCGAGAAATCGCACCTCGGCATGCCACTCCCCAAGGGCAAGGTTAAGCTCTATCGGCGGGACGTCGACGCACGGAACGAGTTCATCGGAGAAGACCAGATTGACCACACGCCGAAAGACGAGACCGTGCGGCTTTACACCGGCAACGCATTCGACATTGTGGGGGAGCGCCGCCAAACCAATTTCAGACTGGACTCAAACGGCCATTGGGTCGATGAGTCCTTCGAAATTAAGGTGCGCAACCACAAGACGGAACCGGTCACTGTGCGCGTAGTGGAGCATCTGTACCGCTGGCTACAGTGGGAGATTACGTCAACTTCGATGGAGAACAAGAAGACAGACGCGCGCACGATGGAGTTCCGGCCGGTGATAGCCGGCGGTGGCGAGGCGGTCATCCGGTACACGGTTCACTACACTTGGTGAAGGAGATCACACGGTCCGGCCATTTCTCACCGGTACGCACTTTCGCCTTTAGATCAGCCTCACGAGCCGCTATCGAGAAAAACTTTCAGGTGATGGCTGCGGCTGGGGGCTCGGAGCTTGCGGAGCGCCCTGATCTCGATCTGCCGGATTCTCTCTCGTGTCACCGCAAAGCGCAGGCCAATCTCCTCGAGGGTGTAGACGCGGTCGTCCAATAATCCGAAGCGCATCTTAAGAATCTCTGCCTCTCTCGGTTTGAGCGCCCCGAGAAGCTCGGCCGTTTGCTCTCGAAGGTTCAGGCTGATGATCGACTGGGAGGGCGAGACGGCTTCGTGGTCCACGAGAAGATCGCCGAGAGACGAGTCCATCTCCTCCCCGATGGGCGTCTCCAGCGAGATCGGTTCCTGTGCGGCCCGGAGAATCCTCCGCACTTTGCTCACTGAGATTTCCATTTTTCGGGCTAGTTCCCCAGGCGTCGGATCCCGGCGCAGTTCCTGCCGGAGTTCGCGCTGGGCGCCCGCCAGCCTTCTGATAGCTTCGATCATGCGGACCGGAAGCCGAATGGTCCGCGCCTGATCGGCAAGGGCGCGCGTGATCCCCTGGCGGATCCACCAGGTCGCATAGGTAGAGAACCTGTACCCGCGCCGGTAGTCGAATCCGTCGGCAGCCCTCATCAAGCCGATGTTGCCTTCCTGGATCAGGTCCAAAAACTGCAGGCCGCGGCCAGTGTGGCGCTTGGCGATCGACACCACCAGCCGCAGGTTTGCCTCGACGAGCCGCTTCTTTGCCGTCTCGGCTTCCTGCTCGCCGCGCTCGATGATCCGCAGCGTGCGCCGAAGGTCCAACGCGCCCCATCCCCAATCCTTCTCCAGCTTCCGCAAACGCTCAATCAGTTGCTGCAACGACGTGCGCAGTTCCTCTTTCTGCCCGGCTGAGCCGGCTAGCACACTTTGCTCCAACCTCCGCTGTATCTTCGCAATCTCTCGTTCCACCGGTCTGTACTGCGCGACCGCCTGCCTGATCAGGTTGATGAGCTTACGCTCGAACTCCAGTCTGAGTGGAACCTGACGGTAGATCCGAGACAGCCTCACCAAAGAACGAGCCATGTCGTACCGCAGCTTTCTGAGCCGTTTCGGTCTCATGCCGCGCCAGCCATCCTGAAGCTTCTGGCGGACCCGCTCGGCCCTTTCCTGGTGCTTGGCAATCTCGGAGAGCCGCTGGAGGAGTTCTTCTCTCTGCTTCGCGCCGGAATCATCGACGTCCGCCGTCTCCGGCGTGACCAGCACATCCCGCACGGTGACCCGCCCTTGCTGTAGCGCCTCGCCCAGCTTGAGCATCTCTCCAATCACCAGGGGAACCCGCGACAAGGCCTTCCTCACCCGTGCACGGCCGCATTCGATGCGCCTGGCAAGATCAATCTCACCCTCCCGGGTAAGCAGGGAGAAGTTCCCCATCTCGCGGAGGTATGTGCGGATGGGGTCATCGGTACTTTCCCAAGACTCGGCATCGAGTTTGAACTCGCCCAGTTCTTCGGCGTCCTCGGCGCTTGGGAGCAGTGCAAGATCCATCTCCTCAAGAATCCCGTTGCCGGAAATATCCTGGTTCGGGAGCAGATCGTCGGGGGCGGGGTCATTCACCAGCCGGCCCGGGCGCAATTCACCAGTCTCGTCGTTCAGAGACGAGTCTTTCTTCCTGCCCGCCTTCAGGAGCGGTTTGGTACGGCTGCGTATTGGGCCGATCAGCAAAGCTGTCCCCTCTGGCGCCTGGATCACAAAACGACTCAAGTCAGGCTACCTGAAACCTCTGTCATCGCATTCCCGAGTAACCGTTATATATCACAAGGGCGGAGAGTTGTCCATGGAATATACAGGAAAGGCGGCTGGGTTTATACTGGCTCAGACGCTGGGTAGCAAAATGGAAACTTCTGCTGAGATGGCAAACGAATTCGCCTTCGAAATGGCGACTTCCGCGATCCGGTTCGGCTTCGGCGTGACACGCGAAGTGGGCATGGATCTGGCCGAACTTGGCGCCCGCCGCGCCCTCGTCCTGACGGATCCCACCGTACGCAGGCTGCCCCCTGGGGAACGCGTGCTCGAGTCGATGGCCAAAGGGAAGATCTGCTGCGCGGTGTACGATCACGTACGGATCGAGCCCACCGACGAATCGTTCCGCGATGCCATCGCCTTTGCGTCCGCGGGCCACTACGACGCCTTCGTGGCCGTGGGCGGCGGTTCGGCGATTGACACAGCTAAGGCGGTGAACCTGTACACCACGTATCCGCCCGGCGATTTCCTCGATTACGTAAATCCGCCCATCGGAAAAGGCGTGCCGGTTCCCGGTCCGTTGAAGCCGCTCATGGCCATCCCGACTACCGCGGGCACGGGCTCCGAGACCACGGGAGTGGCTATCTTCGATCTGGCTCGGATGCACGCCAAGACGGGGATCGCCAGCCGCCGGCTGAAGCCCACGCTGGGCCTGCTCGATCCCGAGAACACGCGTACTCTGCCGCCCATGGCCGCCGCATCGACCGGGCTAGACGTGCTCACTCACGCCATCGAATCCTACACCGCCTTGCCGTTCGCGCAGCGCCCGCGGCCGGAGCTTCCCGCCCTGCGCCCCGCCTATCAGGGTTCGAACCCGATCAGCGACATTTGGTCCCTGGAGGCGCTTCGGATGCTAGCGAAGTACCTGTTTCGCGCGGTCGAGGACCCGTCCGACGACGAGGCAAGGGCGAACATGCTGCTGGCGGCCTCGTATGCCGGAGTGGGGTTTGGGAACGCGGGCGTCCACCTGGCGCACGGCATGTCATATCCCGTTTCGGGCATGGTGCGCGGTTATCGCGCCGACGGGTACCCGGCGGACCGGCCGCTCATACCGCACGGCATCTCGGTCGTGTTGAACGCGCCCGCTGTGTTCCGGTTCACGGCGCCGGCTTGCCCCGAGCGTCACCTTCGGGCCGCCGAGGTGCTGGGAGCGGATGTCTCCCGCGCACGGCCGGATGACGCCGGGAAGATCCTCGCGGAGCGGATCACGGCATTCATGTACCGGCTGAAAGTCCCGAACGGACTCAGTGCGGTCGGCTACACGGCCGATGACATCCCCGCGCTGGTCGAGGGTACCTTGCCGCAACACCGCGTCACCAAGCTCTCGCCGCGCCCGGCCGGCCCCGAGGACCTGGCCAGGCTGTTCGAGGATGCGCTGAAGGCCTGGTAGAGTCTTGAGGAGTTTGCTGTGTCTCTTGGAACACTCTGAGGCAGGCGTTTACGTTATAATCCTACGAGTTTCAGCTTCGCGTCAGAGGAGGATTTATGCCTAGAGGAAGAAGACGGTCGATAGAACCGAAGGTTCTTGAAGCTGCACTTGTTGGCCTGGAATCACGGCGAGAGCGACTTGATCAGCAGATTGCGGAAGTCCGGCGGCTGATCGGCGGGAGAGGAACTCGCAAGGCGGCTGCGGCGCCGGCAGCACCCGCTCGCAAGAGGCGTAAACTCAGCGCAGCAGCGCTGAAGCGCATTGCAGATGCGCAACGGAAGCGGTGGGCGGAGTGGCGGAAGAAAGGGAAGGCCGCGGGCGCAAAGGCGAAAGGATAGTCCGCCAGGGGGCACGGCCATGATGCACCCACTGGAACCGAGGGCACTTTCGCTCCTACGGATCGCTGCGGGATTCACGTTCTCACTCCATGGTTTTCAGAAACTCTTCGGCTGCTTCGGCGGAATGGGTGGAAGCGGCGCTACGGCCGCGTTTGGAACCCTGCCGTGGGTGGCCGGAGTTCTTGAAGCATTTGGCGGGATCCTTCTTCTGGCCGGACTCTTCACCCGGCCTGTGGCTTTTATCCTTTGTGGCGAGATGGCGGTGGCGTACTTCCGGGCGCATGCGCCGAGGGGCTTCTGGCCGATTGCGAATGGCGGCGAGCTTGCCGTGCTCTACTGCTTCATTTTCCTGTACCTTGCGGTCGCCGGCGCGGGCCCGGTAAGCCTCGATCGAATCGTTCGCAAGAAGTCGAAGTGATGCTTGGTGCGGGGCCCATTTCCAGGGCTTGGAGAGGAAGACGGGACTCGAACCCACGACGTCCAGTTTGGAAAGCGTCCTGGCTAAAGGCTGAGCGACAACGTCGGCTACGAGGACATCCGCGCGTTCCAGAGCTGCGAGATCTCACTCATGCCCAACCCCGAACATCGATTCAATTCCAGCGACAGCCTGACTCTGACCCAGGGACGCTGATCGCCTCGCTGCGGACGGGGAACCATCATCTGCGGCTGTTCAGGAAGTCTGTATCATCTCTTAATCTGTCGCTGCCGGCACATATGCTGAAATGAAATCCACTCGCGCTTATTTAGTCACGCTCACCACCTTCATCAAATCTAGCAGGCTAGCTCCTTATGCGATTCTCCTGCTCTTTATCTTTATTAGTCATGTAATAATTCTATTGACACCCGGCTTCTTCAACGACGAGGAATGGGGGGCCTTTGACCGCATTCGTGAAAATGGTCTATCGTCTTATATTCAGCACAGCGTATTGACTATCCCCGATTCCCGACATGGCTTTAGTGACAGCCTGAGACCTATCGGATACCTGCATCTTGGCTTGGCTGCTGTCTGGATGCAGTCCGCGCCTTTCGTATCTCACACGATGAGTGTCCTTGTTCACGCCCTCGCGTGTATTTTACTTGTTCGAGTTCTTGCTATGCTGGGAGCCGCTCCTGCACTTGCATACCTCAGCGGTGCTCTCTTTTCGTTGTCTCCTCTCACTACAACAGCAGTCGGCTGGATTGCGGCGAATATGGATCTATGGTACATCGTTTTTGTTCTGTGCTCCTGCATATTGCTATTGAACGTGGCGAAGAGGGGCTTAACGTTCAGATCGGCATGTGGCATTGTCGTCTGCAGTGGCCTCGCTATCCTCTCCAAGGAAACGGCCTTGCTTTTGCCAGGCGCCATGCTCTTGTTGGTCTTGGTCGCGCGCCGTGCCTCGCCACGTAATCACATACACCTAAAAGACTCTCTACTAGGCGTTTCGGTATCTATCGTGCCGATGTGTGTCTTTCTCGCAATCCGCATGCCAGCTCTTGCTGTATCGCTGTCCGGGAACGGTCATCCTGCATACCGGCCCGAACTGGCAAATGTCGCAAGGAACGCTGCCTATTATGTTTCGTATCCATTTCTGTATAATCTTCATGAATTAATAAACGTGGTGTTTGTTGGTTCGGGCAGTTTAATACTGGCATTAAT
>DATIFQ010000439.1:0-3442 GCA_035455185.1 Bryobacteraceae bacterium
AGGCGATCGAGGTCGCTCGTTCCCTGCCCGATGCTGGCGTTCATCTGCCCGCCATGGTGCAGAATCGTGCGCATATCGCGCAGGCGAAAGATGCGCCTCCTGGAGGGGTGCCGGCGAATGGTGATGGCCGGTGGTTTGATACCGATCGTTTCGAAAGGACCGATGGGACGCTCCAAAGGACTGATGGGACGCGACTCGGCAATCGGCCTCCGGGCGCGCTCGTAGCGGCGCCAATCGGTCGAATCCGTAGCGGAACGGCGACCGCGCCGGCGAACTCAAAGAACGAAGCCGGTCGCTGACCACCGGTGGAAGCCGGTGCCACCTGGTCGGAGTTCTTACAGCCCAAGCCGCTCGCGGACGAGGCGGGTGGTCTGGGAAGCGTGGGGGATGCGGAGGACGTCGAAGCCCGCGGCTCGGCCGGATCGTTCGCCGGCGTCAGAATCCTCAACTACCAGTGCAGATTTTGTGTGTAGTCGACTGGCGGCCAAAAGGTAAGGGTCCGGCTCAGGCTTGTGGTGTTCGACGTCCTCGCCATAGACGACGGTGTCAAAAATAGCAGATAGACCGCCGGCGTCCAGAATCGGCTCAATTTCCGATCTGACACTTGAGGTTACGACTGATAATTTATAGTTTTGCAATGACTTAAATAAATCGAAGATGCCGTCGGCCCAAGGCGGGTTCTCCATGAGCCGCTTCACGAACAGGGCGCTCTTTCGGGGGTACTCGGCCCAGAGGCGCTCGAACGGGACCGGCGGGTTGGCGAGGCTGGCGAAATACTCGACGGTGGCGCGATCGCTCCATCCGACGCAACGCTTTCCATTCGTCTCCCAATCCAAGTGAATTCCAAAGGGTCGGAAGACCTCGGCCCAGCACTCAAAATGAACCGGCTCACTATCGACCAGAACACCGTCAAAGTCGAAAAGAACGGCTTCGTAGCGGTCCAGCATTACCGCGGAAGCCTCACGGAGCGAAGCATCTGTTTGAAGACCGGCTCCGCGTTCCGATTTTTGCTTTCGGGCGAGACGAAGACAAGATAGAGTATGCGTCCATTGGACCGGGCAATCGTCACGAGGTTATCGACTTCCCGCTCGTTCTGATATGGGGACGGCCCGACCAGCGTGGTCCGAATGGCTTCGCTTCCGTCGACTCGGAGCTGTTCCGGTCTTCCCTGCCCGACCTGAAGCTGCGGGTTGCCGGAGCGAACCTGCTCGATGAACTCGGCGGTCGCTTCCTGGAGGTTACGAGCGTTCTTGGGCGTATAGATCCCGGTCATAAGACCGAGACCGACCTGGACGCCGCCGTTGGCGTCCTGGAACGCGCCGCCTTCAGGGGCGATGATGGCCGTTCCTGCCTCGCGGCCTTCGGCGGAGCGCCAGTTGTCGGGGTGGGAGATGGTGAATTCCCTTCCCTGAAACTCCTTGAATTGGCCGGAAGCCTGGACGTCCGGGGCGCCGCCGGTGGGGGTCGCAGCCTGCCCGGGCTTTTTCACGGGTGGTGGCAGCTTGGCAACGAGCGACTTCACTTTCTGGAAATCGCCGGAGCCGGTGGTGTAATCCCGGCGCGGCAGGTACCGGATCTCCTCCTCGACGGCCTTCACGCGGTTACCGGGGTTGGGGTGGCTGGCGAAGAACTGCGGGCCGCGGGACCCCCCGTCGGCCTCGAGTTTTTCGAAGAAGCGGGCCATCTCGATGGGGTTGTAGCCGGCGCCGGCCATCATGCGAGCGCCGAGAAGGTCGGCGTCACGCTCGGCGTTGCGGGAGAACTTCAGGAGCACGGAATTGGCGCCGAGCCCGATCCCGAGCTGGGCGAGCTGACCTACCATGGAGCTGCCGACAGCCGCGCCCGCGAGCATTGCCGGCAACTGAAGCAGATTCGCTTTGCTGGCCTGGTTGGTGCCGTGGCGGAGCGCGACATGCGCAATTTCGTGCGCCATGACGCCCGCGAGTTGTGCTTCGTTCTCGGCAGCGGTGATCAGCCCGGTATGGACGAAGGTTGGGCCGCCGGGCAGCGCGAACGCGTTCAGGGTCGGGTCCTTGACCAGCTTGAATGTGTAGGGG
The DNA here is from genome assembly GCA_035455185.1 of Bryobacteraceae bacterium. Lineage (GTDB taxonomy): Bacteria > Acidobacteriota > Terriglobia > Bryobacterales > Bryobacteraceae > JAEHDI01. The sequence goes on from DATIFQ010000439.1 coordinate 2,058, forward strand.
TACTTATCGGCCTCGGGCTGAGAAGCGAGTTTGTTGCCAATGCGCTTCAGGTAACCATCGAGCACCGGGTCGGTAACGACCTCGTACTGCTTCTCGACCTCGGCGGCGGCTTCTTTGCCGAGCTGGACGTCCTGATCCTTGGAAAACAGGTTGAAACCGGGCTTCAGCTTGCGCTGCGCGCCAAGAACGGGCACTGCCAGGAATGCCAGCAAACAAAACAGAGCCATCGGCCGTCTGGTGTGTGTCATCTCCTCCGCTCCTCGGTTCTCATCTCCGGGAAAACCGGGGATAGACTGCGCCGTCCGCGCGCAAAAGACGCTTGGGACGGTGAAGTCAGTCCCCGGTTTTCCGTCTAGTGACCACGATATAATCATGGCATGCTGACGCCCACCGAGAAAATATGGCACAACGGCCGTTTCATTGATTGGGACGACGCGAAGATTCACGTCCTCGCTCATGTCGTCAACTACGGGACGTCGGTGTTCGAGGGAATCCGCTGTTACTCGACTCCGGCGGGACCTGCGATTTTCCGCCTTCGCGAGCACATTCGCCGCATGATCGATTCGGCGAAGATCTACCGGATGGATCTCGGCTACAGCCTCGATGAGCTCGCCGAGGCGATGGTGGAGCTGGTACGGCTGAACCGGATGCAGGCGTGCTACCTGCGCCCGATCGCGCTTCGAGGGTACGGCGAGATCGGCGTGAACCCGGGCAAGAATCCGATCGAAGTCTATGTCGCCTGCTGGGAGTGGGGAAAGTATCTCGGCGAGGAGGCGCTGGCGCAGGGAGTGGACGTGTGCGTCTCGAGCTGGACCCGGCTGGCGCCGAATACGCTGCCTACGCTTGCCAAGTCGGGCGCGAACTACATGAATTCGCAACTCATCAAAATGGAGGCGCTTGCCAACGGGTATACGGAAGGAATTGCGCTGGACTCGGGCGGGTACGTAAGCGAAGGTTCGGGCGAGAACATCTTCGTGGTGCGCGACGGGAAGATCCTGACGCCGCCGCTTGGCGCCTCGGTTCTGCCGGGCATCACACGCGACTCCGTGCTGAAGCTGGCGGCAGAGCTTGGAATTCCAGTGGTTGAGACGCTCGTACCGCGGGAAATGCTCTACATCGCCGACGAGGTGTTCTTCTCTGGCACGGCAGCGGAGATCACGCCGATCCGGTCGATCGACAAGATCACGATCGGCAAGGGCCGGCGCGGACCGGTGGCGGAGAAGCTCCAACAGGAATTTTTCGCGATCATCGAAGGCTCGAAACCGGACCGGTACGGCTGGCTGACTCCGGTGAACGTTACGGTGGGCGTGAAGTAGGGTGAAAACGACTTGGAGCGCGGCCCGGGCGGCCACCTCCCCCGAGATCATCCGTCCGGATCGCGCTCC
>DATIFQ010000440.1:0-3062 GCA_035455185.1 Bryobacteraceae bacterium
GGACGTGATCTCGCAGATCAAGATCGGCCATGCGGGGCACGCCTACGTCGTGGATTCCAGCGGCAATCTCATTGCTCACCCGGACATCAGCTTGGTGCTGCAGAAGACCAACCTGTCATCGCTTCCTCAGGTCCGGGATGCGCTCGCGGGACCAACGGAACGAGGCCGAAGCGCGGTGGAGGCGGCGATTGCCCAGAATCTCCAGGGGAAGAGCGTCCTTTCCGCCTATGCCCCAATCGTTCCACTTGGCTGGCTGGTTTTCGTCGAGCAGCCCCTGGCTGACGCCTTTGCACCCCTCTACGCGTCGGTCTACCGCACGGTCCTCTTGCTCGGCATCGGTATCGGGATCTCCGTGCTGGCTAGCGTGTTCCTGGCCCGGAGAATGGTGTGGCCTATACAGACGCTGCAAGCCGGAGCAGCCCGAATCGGCGCAGGAGACCTCGGCCATCGCCTTGCGGTGCGGACCGGGGATGAGGTGGAGGCCTTGGCGACTCAGTTCAACTGCATGACGTCGCAACTCCAGGAATCCTACGCGAACTTGGAGCAAAAGGTCGAGGAGCGCACACGGGATTTGACCGAGGCGCTCGAGCAGCAGACGGCCACTAGCGAGATCCTCCGGATCATCAGCAGTTCGCCGGCGGACCTCCAGCCTGTGCTCGACGCCGTTGCGGAGAAGGCTGCGAGGCTCTGCGACGCCGAGGACGCTACGATTTTTCGCGTGGAAGCGGGTGCGCTCCGCAAGGTGGCAGGACGCGGTCCGATCCCGATTTTTCCCGTTGGAGGAGACGAGACTGTTCCCATCAGCCGCGGGTCGGTGGCTGGCCGGGCCATTTTGGATCGGCAACCGGTCCATCTACAGGACCTCGCTGCAGCGGACGAAGCGGAATTTCCGGAGGGGAGAGCCTACCAGAGGCGCTTCGGGAACAGAACGACCCTGGGCGTGCCGCTCTTACGTGAGGGGACCGCTCTCGGGGCTATTCTGATCCGCCGGATGGAGGTCCGTCCGTTCTCCGAGAAGCAGATTGCACTGCTCCAGACCTTCGCCGACCAGGCCGCCATCGCTTTTGAGAACGTCAGGCTGTTTGTGGAATTGCAGAAGCGAAATCGGGACCTGATCGAGGCGCTCGAGCAACAGACGGCAACGAGTGAAGTGCTGAAAGTCATCAGTCGCTCCACGTTCGACCTTCAACCGGTCCTCGACACGCTGCTGGAAAATGCGGCTCGGCTTTGCGGCGCCGAGAGAGGGCAAATCAATCGACTCGAAGGCGAGGTGTACCGCGTGGCTGCGGTGTACAATATTCCGCAGAGTCTCAAGGAATACCTCGAAGGGCACCCGATGTGTGCCGGTCGGGGCACCATCACGGGGCGTGCGGCGCTCGAGCGACGAGCAGTTCAAATTCTGGATGTCCTGGCGGACCCGGAATACGACTACGGCGAAGGCCAGAAACTGGGTGGCTATCGCACGCTGCTGGGCGTCCCCATGCTACGCGAGGGGCTTCCCATCGGCGTCATCGTCCTCTGGCGGGAAGAAGTCGACGCATTCACGGGCCGGCAGATCGAATTGGTCGAGACCTTCGCCGACCAAGCGGTCATCGCCATCGAGAACGTCCGGCTCTTCAACGAGATCCAGACACGAAACCGGGAGCTCACCGAGGCCTTGGAGCAGCAAACGGCCACCAGCGAGATCCTCCGGATAATCAGCAGTTCCCCGACAAACCTTCAACCCGTATTGGATGCTGTCGCCGAGAAGGCCGCACGCCTGTGCGATGCGGAAGATGCCGTGCTTTTTCGTCTGGAGGGGGAGGTGCTGCGGAACGCGGCGGGCATGGGCCCGATTCCGAAATTTGAGGCCGAGAGCGAAGAAGGAATCGCTGTCAATCGTGGTTCGGTCACCGGTCGGGCAGTGGTGGATCGGCAAGCAGTCCACGTGCAAGACCTGACCGAGGCTGACCCGGACGAGTTTCCCGAAGGCAGAGCCTTCGCAAGACGGTTCGGCCACCGCGCGACGCTCGCCGCGCCGCTCCTGCGCGAAGGGGTCCCTATCGGGGCGATCATGGTGCGTCGCAAGGAAGCCCAACCCTTCTCTGACAAGCAGATCGAGATCCTCCAGACCTTCGCCGACCAGGCCGTGATCGCCATCGAGAACGTCCGTCTATTCAACGAAATTCAAGCGCGGACGCGCGAGCTGGAGCAATCGCTGGAGGAGGTGCATGCACTCAGCGACGTGAGCCGCGCGGTCAGCTCGTCGCTCGACCTGGGACATGTCCTTCACGAGATCTCAGAGCAGGCCGCGAAACTTTGCGATGCGGACGCCAGCTTCATCCAGGAATACGCCCAAGAGGCCAAGACCTTCCATATCAGTGCCAGCTGGAATGCGGCCGAGGATTTCGTGCGCTCCATCCAGGCCGCTCAGATCACCCTTGGAAAGGGTGCTGCCGGACGCAGCGCGGTCACGGGCAAACCGACGCAGATTCCCGACATCCTGACCGAACCTGATTATCCGTTCCGGGACATCCTGGCCGGGGAGGGGTACCGCGCGGTGCTCTCGGTGCCGATGCTCCGCGATGAGCGGATCATCGGAACGGTAGTCGTCGTCCGCAAGGCGGCAGGCGACTTCAGCGAGCGCCATGTCAATCTGTTGACGACATTCGCCGGCCAAACGACCATCGCCATCGAGCACGCCCGGCTCTACCGCGACGTGACTGAGAAGGGACGGCTGCTGGAAGAGGCAAATCGCCACAAGTCCGCTTTCCTGGCGAACATGTCTCACGAGCTCCGTACGCCCATGAACGCCATCATCGGGTTCTCGGAGGTCCTGCTCGACCCGTCCATGCAGGTCAGCGACGAGGAACGCGCTCAATTCCTGACCGATATACTCCACAGCGGAAAACACCTGCTCAATCTGATCAACGAGGTGCTCGACCTGTCGAAGATCGAGGCCGGCCGGATGGAGCTGCACGTCGCGCCGGCGGCGCTGAGCGAGGTGTTCGAGACCGTCCAGAGCACGCTGCGGCCCCTAGCCGCGAAGAAGGCCATCGAGTTGCACGTGGAGCCCGCCGGCG
>DATIFQ010000441.1:0-6675 GCA_035455185.1 Bryobacteraceae bacterium
ACGTCGCGCAGGATTGCGTTTCCGGAGTACTCGCCCTTCGGAGCGAGCACGGCGTCAAAATGGCCGCCGCGGGTACCCTCCGAGGCAACCCAAGCCGCGAGGGGGCCGGCAGCAAACAACGCAATCAGCATACTGTCGCCGGTTCGATGCACGCCCGCCAGCCGCGGCCGATCTCCCATCGGCAATGAGTGAACCGTGAAGCCGGAGCCAGGGTTGCCGGCCAGAACCGTACCCGAGACCCATTTCTCCAGCCGGCTGGCCAGTTCGATCTGGTTGCGGACACGGGCTGCCTGCTCTTCCGCCTGTTGAAGCAGACGCGAAGCCTCGGGAACTCCGCCAGCTCTGGCCGCCAGGGCGGCGATGTCCTGTAGGTCGTTCGGGTGGCCGATCGCCCCGCGCTGCAAGAGATCTACGAGTTGCGCGGCAAGCCCAGGGAAGCCAGCCCGCAACCGTCCTTGCGCCTCCAGGGCCGCCGCGATCTGCGCCGCCGCGTAGAGCGCGAAAGACACTCCATACTCATCTCTCCGGGCGGCGCAGCACCCGAGGAGTTTCTGGCCGCTGGCCTCGGCCTCGCGGTAATGCCCCGCGGCCAGCGAGAGTTTCCCCTGGTTGAGCAGGGCGGTGGATTCAGAATCACGACTCGCCAGCAAATATGCATGCTGGTAGTCCGGAACGGCGAGTTTGCCCGCAGGAGTGAAAACAAAGGCGGACGCGACAATCTCGGGGAGTGGCGGCGACGGCTCGAACGGAGGGCGCCGGGCAGGGAGGCCGCTCCAGCCGCGAGCGACTTCGCTCGTGACGGCAGCAAGGTGAGCAACTAGTCCCTTGCGGATTCGCGCGGTCTCCGCCTCGGCTGCCTGTTCTCCCCGTCTGGCCCCGGCTTCCCGCTCTAGCTCGATCCACTTGTAGCCGATCACGCCGATCAGTGCACAGGGCAGAAGAATAGCCAGTACCGTGACGGTGTGCAGCGAGTACGGACGGCCCATAGGAGGCCTTCTGGAACCAAGTCCATAACCAGTCTATCCGCAAGGCGTGAGAAGTTGTCAGAGAAATGTCAAGAGGGTTGAACCAGCATTCCTGATTTGCTCTCTGCCCGCGTCCCCGATCGCTTGTGAACTCACCCGGCTCTGAATACACTAGGGGCCATGCATCATAGAAAAGGACCTCATACCCTCGATCGCAGGGAGTTCCTCACCGTCACCGCGCTTGCCGGCTCGGCGCTGCTCCCGGCGGCCGGCTGCAAGAAGAAAATCAAGGGCCTCGTGCTCACGCCCTCCGGCATGCTAGGCGGGCTGAGGCAGGACGGCACCGACACGCCCATCGATGACGCCACCTGGTACGTCGCCGAAAAGCCGGGAGACGGCTTCCGCTTCACCTTCCCCGCCGGAACGCTTGCGAAAGCGCAGTACGTCACCACCGACATGCTGCTCGACGGCAACAACATGATCGTCTTCCAGCTCGCACTCCAGGAAGGCGAAGACGGCCGCAAGTTCACGTTCCGCTTCTCCGGCCTGAACCAGTGCTCGTTCCGCGTTCGCATGCCCCTGAGCCTCGTCGATCAGAACCGATGGGGCATTGATCGCGAAGGCGCTTTTCTGAAGCCCCGCGCCGGCGGTTCGCGCGTGGACCTCGCCAAGGTCGACCGGATGACGGTCACCGTCACCCGCAAAGCACCGAAGCCCGCCCGCTTCGCGCTGACCAATTTCATCGCGACCGAAGAGGAGCCGTCGCGCATCGACGAGCCCGTGCTCCCGAAAGGCTCGCTGATCGACGAGCTGGGCCAAAGCACGCTCCACGACTGGCCCGCCAAAAGCCGCGGCGTCGACGAGGTCGTCCAGCGCATCCGCAAGCAGCTCGAGGAGGCGCCCGCCCGAAAGTGGCCGGACACATTCTCCCAATGGGGCGGCTGGAAGGCGAAGAAGCTGCGCAAGGGCACTGGTTTTTTCACCACCCACTACGACGGCAAGCGCTGGTGGCTGGTCGATCCCGAGGGTTACGCGTTCTGGTCCGCCGGGCTCGACTGCGTTCGCGTCGATACCTCGGCCAACTACGGCGGCCTCGAGACCGCGCTCAAATGGCTGCCCGACCCGAAGAGCGAATTCGGCGACATTTACGAACACAACACCGACCTGCGCCGGCGGAGCAATTTCATCAGCTACCTCGCAGCCAACATGATCCGCGCGCTTGGCCGCGACGGCTGGCACGACAAGTGGGCGCAGCTTGTGTACGGGGAATTACGGCGCCTGCGTTTCAATACCGTGGGCAACTGGTCGGAGTGGGAGTTCGCGCGAAAAGAGCAGTTCCCTTACGTCCGGCCGATGAGCTTCCAGCCGAACCGCGTTCAGTTCGTGTATCGCGACTTCCCTGACGTCTACCACCCCGAATTCGAGAAAGACGCCGCCGACTATGCGAGCGTCCTCAAGGACACCGCGGACGACCCCGCTTTCCTCGGCTACTTCCTGATGAATGAGCCGACCTGGGGCTTCTCGTCCGAAGTGCCCGCCGCGGGCATGCTCTATGTCACCGAAACCTGCGGCACGCGCAAGGAGCTGGCCGCGTCCCTGAAGAACAAGTATCCGGACGACGGAGCCCTCGCTAAAGCCTGGGGCATGGACGTCAGCTTCGACAAAGTCGCCGCCGGCAAGTGGACGGCCGTGCTTACGCCCGAAGCGCAGAAAGATCTCGAGGCCTTCAGTACCCTCATGGTGGAGCGCTACTTCCGGATCATTTCGTCGGCCTGCAAGACCGTTGACCCGAACCACTTGAACCTCGGTATGCGTTGGGCCGGACTTCCTCCGTCGTGGGCGGTGGCCGGCATGAAGTTCTTCGACGTTTACAGCATCAACTGTTACCGCGAGCGCGTGCCCGCCGAGACGACGAAGCAAATCCAGGACATGCTGAAGAAGCCGACCATCATCGGCGAGTGGCACTTCGGCGCGCTTGACGTCGGCCTGCCGTCATCGGGCATCGGCCATCTGAAGAATCAGGTGGACCGCGCCAAAGCGTACCGCGTTTATATCGAGGATGCGGCTGCAAACCCGAACTGTGTCGGCGCGCACTGGTTCATCCTTTACGACCAGTCGGCCCTCGGCCGCTTCGACGGCGAGAACTACAACATCGGCTTCTTCGATGTCTGCAACCGGCCGTATGAAGAGCTCGGCGCCGGCGCCATCGCCAGCCACGAGCAGATCTACGATGTCGCTTCCGGCAAGGTCAAACCGTTCGACGACGTGCCGGAGTATCTACAAACTCTGTATTGAACTGCCGGAGGAATCCGGAATGCGAGCGAAATTCTCTCTGTTTGTAGTGACGGCGGCGCTCTGCCTTGGCGCGGATGCGCCGCTTCCCGTGCGCGGCATTCACATCGCCGCGCCGAAGCCGGACGAGATGCCGGCCTGCCTCGGCTTCATCCGAGAAGGTATGCCGAGGGAAGGCGCAAATCTCCTTGTCCTCGAGTTCAATTACCGCTACCAGTACACGAAGCGCCCCGAAGTCGTGGACTCTGACGCACTCACTCGTGAGCAGGTAAAGGAGATCGTTGCCGCCTGCCGCGCCTCTGGTGTCAAGCTGATCCCTATGATCAACATGCTCGGCCATCAGTCCTGGTCGAAGACCACCTTCGGCCTCCTTCGCGCCCATCCCGAGTTCGACGAAACTCCCGGCAAGTATCCCGACAACGAAGGCATTTACTGCCGTAGTTACTGCCCGCTCCATCCCGGGGTGCACGACGTTGTTTTTGACCTGATGGACGAGCTCGCCGAAGTGTCCGAGTCCGACGCATTCCACATCGGGATGGACGAAGTGTTCCTTCTCGGCGAGAACGACTGCCCGCGCTGCAAAGGAAAAGACAAAGCGGATCTCTTCGCCGGCGAAGTGCGCGCCCTGCACGACCACCTGGCGAAATCGGGCCGAACGATGTGGATGTGGGGCGATCGTTTCCTCGACGGAGAAGTGACCGGCATCGGCAAATGGGAAGCCAGTCTCAATTCGACGGCGCCGTCGATTCGCCAGATCCCGAAAGACATCGTCATCTCGGATTGGCACTACGAATGGCCCGTACCGACGGCAACCTACTTCGCCATGGAGGGATTCCCGGTGGTATACTCGCCGTGGCGTAAGCCCGGTGTCGCGCTTGGGCAGCTGGAGCTTGTGCGGCAGGCCCGCAACCACTCCCCTGCCCCGGTCGCCGGCCGCATGCTCGGCATGCTCCAAACGACGTGGTGCGGTATGGGCCCGTTCGTCAAGGCCTATTTCGGCGAGGGCGAAACCAGCCGCTCGGCAATCGAAGCCGCCCTCTGCTTCCGCGAGCTCTTCAACGAAATCCGCAAAGGTGGATTGCGGTAACTCAAAGACGTGAAGGCCCCGCGGGCTTCACGTCTTCTCTGGCGGGGTTCGGTTAAGAAACTTGAGAAGCTGCCAGGGGTGAAGCGTGAGATACCGCGCGATGGGAGGCGGCTCCGGTGGCTGGTAGTTCACCTTCAGGGTGAAGTCCGAGTCAAAAGGTAGGTGCACGATCTCGCCAGGCAGGGAGATCTCTACGAGCGCACGCAGCGCGCCTCTCAACACCGCGAGCTGGCGCGCCGCATCGTCCGGCAAGCCCAAGGTCAGCCCGAACGGGTGCTCGATGGCCGCCAGGCGCGGGATACCACTACTGGCGGTCAGCTCCGGAATCATGGAAAGGGAGATCGTGCTGAAGTTCGCCGCCTCAATCGCTCGTTGTACCAGTCCCACGGACCAGCAGCAGACCGGTCAAGCGGGAACAAGGAGCACGGTGTCCACCTGCTCCTCACGAAGCCGCCGGATGATGGCCGGAACGCTATCGTGCAGCAGGGCCTCCGGTCGCAGGGTGTAACCCATATAGGAGTAGTGGGAGGGAGCTGAGCGGGCGATCTCGCCCAAAGCTTCAAGTTCGTTCAACCGTTCGATCGGCATCACGCAATTGAGATCCTGGGCCGCGAAGGACGGGTTAATGTGCAGGTGGCACACACGAACGTCCTCCGCCTTCGCAGTGCGAGGGAGGATGCGAAACGAGGGATCGGAAAACCACGGATCACGGTCCTCGATTTCCCGGTCGAACGGCGGCTGGGTTCTCAGGGCAATCCCAGCCGAGCTTACAATCGCGACGGTACACTGCGACAAGGGCTTGGCCAGAGGCGTCCAGGGAATCTGGTCCGGAGTACCAAGAGCGGCCCAGCGCCGCATCGCCCGTTTGGAGATCCCATCCAGGAATCGGTACGAGTCGACTACTTTGGCCACATGTTCCATACAGATTTGTCTTCTCTCCGTGCTCCCAGCCTATCGCGCCGGATACGGTCCGAACACCTTCGTCACTTTGTGGCTTTCCGAGGAATCGTCGACAATCACCACGCGGAAGTCGTCGCCGCCCGGAGAGACCCGCACCACGATGTGGCCGCGGTCCCCGGAAAGTTTTTCGATTCCGGAGATGACGAGCCGGACCGCCGGATGGAGGTCGGTAGCGAAGACTTCCCGGGGACCCGGATACAGCCGCGTCGACTGAAGCCGGTGCCACACCGCGGACGTCGGGTGCCCGGAATCCCAGACCGACAGCAGCCACACTCGCGGGCGCAGCGCGCCGATGAAGAAGGCATTCTGCGAGTCGATGTAGCCGTGGTGGTTCAGGATGGCCGCCTCCACTGGGCCGACGGCCTTCGCCACCGGCGTCTCGACGTCCTGCCACTCTGGAAAACCGGGAGAGACTACGCCCGGAATGTCGCCGCCGTTGAAGAAGTCGAACTTCCCGTAACTCAGCCGGAAAGACGTGCTGCACATGTTCTCGCTCGGCCAGTCCGCGCGCGGCACGGTGTCTAGCGGAGAAAACTGCTGCCGCGTCACCGTGCCGAGTCCGGTCCACACCTCGCCATTGGCGCCCACGTTGCGGAGTTCGAATTCCGGATATTTCTTCGCATCGCGGCGCAGCATGATCTGATCCTTGCGTCCCGGCGTGAAGCGGTCCACCTTCATACCGTTATGTTCGGACTGCCATTTCACGAAGGCGCGATAGTTCCGCGTCGCAGCGTCTTCGACCGGCGCCGGATAATCGTAGCCGGGGAAGCCGCGGTCCAGCAGCGTGCCGATCCGGAGGCTGTCTCCGACGAGTGTCAGGCCCGTGAGCCTGTAGGCGCCTGAGCGGGACGCCGGCGAGTTGTCCGATACGTCGCCCATGTGGTCGGCGTGAAAGTGTGTGAGCAGGAAGTAGTCGAGCGTAGGTTGTGGGTCATGCCGGAGCGCATGGCGGATGTAGCGAGCGATCCATTCGCCGGCCGGACGTGTCGAGTCCGGACGGTCTGGAGTGTGCCGAGGAGTCTTGCGTGACAACTCCCCGGCATCGACGAGCAACGTAGTACCGTCAGGCAGGATGTACAGCCCAGCGTTGCCACGACCGGTACTGATCTGGTGGATGTCAAGCGTCCCCGGCCGCCAGGGCTCGATTTCGCGACCCGCGACATCCTCAGCCTGTAACGCGGGCACAGCCGCCGCAAGCAGAAGGGCAAATAGAAACCGTTTCACGTTGGCAGCCTACCAGTTCAATTGCGGCACTGCAAAACCGTAGACCCGTTAAACCCGTGACAGTACACTAAATTCCCACTTTTCTTGCCTAGGGGCGGCTGCGAATTGCCTCGTTCCATCGCTCTTCAAGCAATAATGGGACAAGTG
>DATIFQ010000442.1:0-6093 GCA_035455185.1 Bryobacteraceae bacterium
ATATTCAGAAGGTGATCAAGAGCGCCATCGTTCCCGTGGCCGGGTTCGGCACGCGGCTGCTGCCGGCCACCAAGTCCCAGCCCAAGGAGATGCTCGCCGTCGCGCGGAAGCCGATCGTCCAGTACGTCGTCGAGGAACTTGTCGCCAACTGCGTCGAGGAGATCCTGTTCGTCACCGGCCGCAACAAAGGCTCCATCGAGAACCACTTCGATCACGATCCGGAGCTGATGCGCATCCTCAACGCCGGCAACAAGCAGGAGCTGCTCGAAGAGCTCAAATTCGAGGAGCTGCAGGCCCACTTCTTCTATACCCGCCAGCGCTTCCAGAAAGGACTCGGCGACGCAATCCTCTGCGGCGAGAACTTCGCCGGCGAGGAACCGTTTGTGGTCGCGCTCGGCGATTCGATCCTCGGATTGCATGCGAACTCGAGCGCGGTCGGCCGTATGGCCGAGTTATTCGAGTCCAAGCACGCCAGTTGCGTCATCGCGGTCGAGGAAGTCCCCGCCGATGAGGTCCGCCATTACGGCGTCGTGAAACCGACCGACGGCAACGGCGAGGGGTTCCGCGTAGCGGACGTTATCGAGAAGCCGAAGCCGGAAAACGCCCCCAGCAACCTGGCCATCGCGGGCCGCTACGTCTTTTCGCCGCTGATTTTCGACATGATCCGCCGCGTCAAGCCGGACCACCGCGGCGAGGTCCAGCTCACCGACGCCATCCGGCTGATGTGCGAGGAGGGCAAGCGAGTGCTCGCGCTGAAGCTCCCGCCGGGCGAGAAGCGCTACGACATCGGCAACTTCCCGAGCTACTTTGAGACGTTCGTTGAGTTCGCCCTGGCGGACCCCATCTACGGTGCGAATCTGCGCAAAGCGCTAGAGCGGATGCTGGAGAAAAAGTGAAATCCCCCCGCGTGGTCTTCGGGCTGCTGTTGCTCATGCTCCTGGCCACGCGGCTCTGTCACGTCGGAATTCTTTGGGCCGAGGAGGACCTGCCGCTCGCCGCCGCGGTGCAGATGGTCCACGGCAAATCCCTCTACCGGGACTTCTGGTTCGACAAGCCGCCGCTCACCGCCGCCATCAATCTGCTGTGGGGCGCGCACACTGGATGGATTCTCCGCATTGCCGGCGCGCTTTGGGTGTTCGCCGCCTGCCTTCTGCTTAACGAGTTCGCCAGTAAGCTGTGGGGCCGGCGCGAGGGCCTGACCGCCGCCTGCGCGCTTGGTTTCTTCCTCACCTTCGGCATCCCCGCCGCCGTCATACCACTGGCCGCTGACCTTCTGATGCTCGTGCCCCACATCGCGGCCGTGTACCTAGCTTGGCGTGGCCGGATGTTCTGGAGCGGCATCGCTGCCGGCGTCGCCATGTTGTTCAACTCGAAGGCGGTCTTCGTGCTCGCTGCCTGCGCGCTGTGGGCGCCGCGTTCCGTGCCGGCTCTCGCGGCGGGCTTCATCGTCCCCCACCTTGCGGCGATCGCGTGGTTCGGAGCGAACGGCGCGCTCCAGGCCTACTACGAACAAGTCTGGAAGTGGGGAGGAATCTACGCGGGCAACACCTTCGTCGAACAGCCTGTGCTCAACGGCTTGCGCCGTACGGCCAACTGGGGCGGCTTCCATGCCGCCCTGCTTACCGGAGCCGTATGGTTCTGGCTGCGCGACCGGTCTCCGGAACGCCTGAAGTGTGCGCTATGGGCTGTGCTCTCGCTCGCTGCCGTCGCCGCAGGGTGGCGCTTCTTCCCGCGCTACTACTTCCAACTGCTGCCGGTGATGACGCTCGCCGCGACACGGGGGTTCTGGGTGCTGGGCCCGAGGCGGGCCGTGCTCCTGCTCCTCCTGCTGATTCCGCTCGCCCGCTTCGGCCCGCGCTATGCGCAACTGGCGCAGGACCTAGCCGCCGGCCATCCACACGAGTGGCGCGACGTTGCCATGAATCGGGACAGCCGCGAGGCGTCGGAGATCATCCTGCGGATGGCTCGTCCCGGCGACACCCTCTTCGTCTGGGGATTTCGCCCTGATCTCTTCGCCTACACTCGTCTTCCTGCCGGAACCCGGTTCCTGGAGTGTCAGCCGCTCACTGGCGTGTTCGCGGACCGCCACCTAGCGCAGTCCGCTTCTCTCGAACCCGAATGGACACGCCTCAACCGCAAGGAGCTCGCCGCGACGCGCCCAACGTTCATCGCGGACGGCCTGAGCCCATTCAACCCGGCGCTATCGTTGCAGAATTACGAGGAGCTGCGGGGCTGGCTTGCCGGCTACAAAGAAGCCGGGCGCACCCGGCACACGATCATCTACCGCCGGCGCGCTACTTCCCCGTCCAGCACGGCGCGCGTTTTTCGAGAAACGCCGACATCCCCTCCTGCGCGTCCGCCGCGAGCGAATTCATCGTCATGACCTCTTTGGCGTAAGCGTACGCCTTCGGCTGGTCCAGATCGATTTGCGCGTAGAACGCCTGCTTGCCAAGTCCCACGGTGAAACTGCTCGCCTCCGCGATCCGGCGCGCCAACCGCCGCGACTCGGCCTTCAGTTGACCCGCGGGAACGACCCGGTTCACTAGCCCCCACTCCGCCGCCCGCCGCGCATCGACCAGCTCGCCGGTGAGCAGCATCTCCATCGCGCGCTTGCGTCCGACGGCGCGGCTCAGCGCCACCATTGGTGTCGTGCAGAACAGGCCGATCCGCACCCCCGGCGTCGCGAAGGCCGCTTCTTCGGCTGCCACTGCCAGGTCGCAGGTCGCCACAAGTTGGCACCCCGCCGCCGTGGCTACTCCCTGCACTTCGGCGATCACCGGCTGCGGGATCGACTGGACCTTCGTCATCAGCTCCGCGCAGACGTCGAACACCTGCCGGTAGTCGCTCACGCTCCGCCCGATCATCTCCGACAGGTCATGTCCGGAGGAGAACACCGAGCCGGCTGCTCCGAGGATCACCGAGCGGATGCCGGAGTCTTTCCCGATCGCGTCGAGGCACCCGATCAGATCCTCCATCAGGTCCAGCGAAAGCGCATTGCGCCGCTGCGGGCGGTCCAGAGTCACAACCGCCCAGTTCTCTTCCCGTTCGTACAGAAGGTTACGGTATGTCATACAACCCAGGCCCAGTTTCCACTATAGTGCCGCCACTGATACGATGGCCGCTCATGGCCAACCGTACCGAGGCGGCGCCGGCGAGGCACTTTCCCCCGTGGGACCGGGCCGGGCTCCCGGACCCGCCGGTTTTCCGCCTCCGCCACTGGACGCTGCTCATTGGTCCCGGGCTGATGATGGTCGGCTCCAACATCGGCGGCGGCGAGTGGCTGTTCGGCCCGCTGGTGACGGCGCAGTACGGCGGCGCCGTGATGTGGATCGCCACGCTGTCCATCCTGATGCAGGTGTTCTACAACCTCTCGGTGATGCGATACGCGCTGTACTGCGGCGAGCCCATTTTCGTCGGATTCTTCCGGACTCCGCCCGGACCGCGATTCTGGACGTTCTTCTACATCCTCAACGACCTCGGCGGCCTCTGGCCCTATCTCTCGTCGAATGCCGCGATTCCGCTCGCGGCTGTGGTCCTCGGCCGGCTCCCGACCGCCGCCGATGACGCGCTTGTAAGGGGGCTCGGCTATGCGGTGTTCCTCTCGGCGTTTGTGCCGCTGATCTTCGGCGGTAAAATCTACAACGCGATTGAGAAGGTGATGGTGGCGAAGCTGGTTCTGGTGCTCGGCTTCCTCGGCTTCGTCGTGCTCTTCTGGGTGAGCGCCGATACGTGGTGGGAGATCGGCTCCGGGCTGTTCCGCTTCGGCGTTCTGCCTGACCGCGAGTTTAGTTGGGCCACCCTCGCTGCTTTCGCCGCCGTCGCCGGAGCGGGAGGTCTCACCAACAGCGCGTTCTCCAACTACGCTCGCGACAAGGGCTGGGGCATGGGATCCCTCGTCGGAGCGCTTCCCAGTGCCATCGGCGGCCGCACCATCAAACTTTCCCATACCGGCAAAGTCTTTGAGCTTTCCCGCGAGAACGTGGAGCGATGGCGCGGATGGTTGAAGCACATCCGCCGAGACCAGCTTGTGCTGTGGGCGCCCGGCTGCGTGCTCGGAATGGCCCTGCCGGCCATGTTCTCCTACGAGTACATCCGCGGCGTGCAACACGTGGAAGGACATGCCGTCGCGGCGATGACGGCCGAGGCCATGGCCGCCCGCCACGGACCGGCGTTGTGGTTCCTGACCTTGCTCTGCGGTTTTCTGATCATGGCCCCAACGCAGGTTGGCCAGCTCGACAACCTCGCCCGCCGCTGGACCGACGTGCTATGGACGGGCTTCCGCCCTCTCCACCGGCTCGAGGGTAACAATGTGAAGTACATCTACTACACGATCCTCGCCGCCTATGGAGCCTGGGGGCTCATCGCCCTGCGGCTGACGCCGAACCCGCTCGTGCTGGCCGTCGCCAGCGGTGTGATGATGAACTTCGCGCTCGGCTTCTCGGCGCTTCACACGCTCTACGTCAACCTGTCGCTGCTCCCGCCGGCCCTGCGGCCCGGCTGGCTCTTGCGCATCGGCCTTCTCACCTGCGCGATCTTCTACCTCGGCATCTCCGCCATTGCGTTCCAACAGCAGTGGCCGAAAATCGCTTCGTGGCTGGGGGTGTAAATGCATACAGAAAGCCTGACGCGCCGTTCGTTTCTACAAGCGGCTCCGCTTTCCATCCTTGGCGCGGGCCCAATCTCATTCCGCCATCGCGGCTACCTTGGCTGGATCACGGATCTGGCCTCGGATCCCGACCCGAACGCTGCCTGGCCCTCCATGCGGCTCGACGCAAAGTTGCTCGACGACTACCGGCGGACGCTGGATCTAATGAAGCTCCTCGGCTTCAACCAGATCATCATCTGGGGACTGTATGTCTCGCGGGCGTGGCCCGTCGAGGTAGAAAGCGCGGTCTCGCCGGGGCGCGGAAGGATGGTGGAGCGGCTCATCGAAAGCGCGCACGAGCGAGGTATTAAGATCTTCTCGGGTCTCGGCGTCTATAGCTGGGGCTTCGACGACATCATCAAGGCTCGTCCGAACTTGCACCGTGACAATCCACAGGCCATGTGTGCGAGCGAGCCGGAATCCTGGAAGTGGATGCAGCGGGTGGTGGATTACGTCTTTAAGCGCTTCCCGATCGACGGTGTGAGCATGCAGTCGGCAGACCTGGGACGGTGCAATTGCGATCGCTGCAAAGCATTCAGCAACGCCGAGTATCACGCCCTGCTCAACATCCGCGTCGCCGGGTACATCCGCAGCCACTGGCGCGGCAAAACCGTGGCCGTCAACAGTTGGGGCATGCAGTTCGACGACCCGGCGGCCCTCCCGGCACTCATTAGAATGAGCCGCGCGATCGACTATCTTATAGACGTTCACGACACCAGCCGGAAACGGGACCCGGGCTACAGAAAGAAGCTGCTATCGTCGCTCGCGTGCGACTTCGGCACGCTCGGCGGCCCGCAAGTGGAACCGCCGCAGCACTGGGACCGGGAGCGCTGGTTCCTCCCCGTACTGAGACGCTCCGGAGACCATCTACGGCAGCTCTCCGAGGAGGGCGGCCGCGCCTGCGAGTACTTCTTTCACATCCTGAAGAACCCAGGAGACGAAATCTCCTTCTGGCTCACAGGCCGGGTTCTTTCCGATCCGGCAACTGCCTGGCAGAAACATCTGGCAGCAGTCGTGGAGCAACTCTACGGCACGACCGCGGCTGGCGTCAGGGACGATATCGCGGAACTGTTCCTCCGCGCCGAAGACGCCTACTTCCGTCATCTGCCGCCGTCGGTCTGCGGAACGATCTCGCTGGAACCGTTGGTAAGCGACCGGCCGGGTCCGCCGATCTACCTTCGCCGTCTGTCTGCTGAGCAGCGGCGAGCTTACGCATCGGAGCTGGCGGCGATCCGCTCGGGTTTCCAGAAGCTCATGTCCGCCGTTCCACACCAGGAAAAAGTGCGGTCGATTCTCAGATGCCTGGACAACACCGGCAAGGATCTCGCGGCGGTTTGAGTCTCGGGTTCGATTCTATTTCTTCCCCGCGATCTGCCACTCCGTGAAGGGCGAGCGCGCACCGCGGATGTTCACGTTCAGAAGATACGGCCGTCCCGACGCGAATGCCC
>DATIFQ010000443.1:0-16665 GCA_035455185.1 Bryobacteraceae bacterium
CCCAGGGTCCTCAGAGTCTCGCCGCGCGTCCGTTAACTCGTTATAAAGCTCCCACACGGCTTCAACGTTGCCCCAGTGCTCGATACCTGGGTGGCGTTTCGAGCGCTCCGGTCCGGCTTGGCACGCTTCAATGGCACGGCAAAGCCCATCCAGATCGTGCAATGCAATAAGATGTACACCACCGGTGCGCAAGCCGTTGTCTGTCGCGATAACCGGAGCGCCGAAGTGGATGGCCTCGCGCACGGCAATAGAGTCGCCGTCGTAGAGTGACGTGCGAAGGAATACGTCGCATTCGGCGATCAGACGCAAGGTGACTGGATGGGGCAGATCGCCGCAGACGAGAACGCGGCCCTGATCAGGCTGAGACGCGATCCGCGAACGCAGTTCCCGCTCGAGACTGCCGGAACCGGCGATGACCAGTCCGGCGGCGGGAAGCCGCGATCGCAACGCATCGAGCGCAGCGATCTGGAGAAAAAGGTCGTACTCGGGTTCCAATTGTCCGACCGTCACGATGAGAGGGTGATGATCCCGGACGAACTCGTCGAGTACGCGGGGATATTCGGCGTCGGGCGGCCCGGACGGAAGAGAGAACGGGGGTATCAGACGAATCCGCTCGCCGGCGATATCGAATCGCCCAAAAAAATCCACGAGTTCCGGGTTGACGCCGATGACACAGTCAAGCCGGCGCAACACAAAGCCTCGGAGGCTCGTTCGGTGCACGGTACGACCGGGGCGGGAGGACGGATACCCGCCCGAGTGGAACGTGAGTACGGTCTTCACCCGGGGAAGCAGCGAGCAGAAGAAGCACAACGCCAGAAGACGACGTTTCAGCTCTCCGCCGATGTGCAGGTGAATTACATCGTAGCGGCCGCGAACCAGGAGACGGGCGACCTGCACAGGATTTGCCGGGTAGTGGACTCCGTCGCCATCCGGCCGTCGAAACCTGGTGAGATTGATGACGTCGCAATGCACATTCCGAGCGCGAAGGTAGTCACGGATAGCAACCAGGTTGGTCTGCACGCCGCCGTGCGGAGGTGGATAAGGACCGAGTAGAACGACTTTCATTTCGATGCGGTATGGCTTCCGGCGTTTGCGACATACGGTTTAATCACGTAGTCGTAATACCGCTCCGGCTGACCGGTGACTCCCGCCTCCGCAGCACAAATGAGATTGTATGCCTCACGAGCCGTAACGTAGTGCAGGATGTAGTTAACGCCATCGTTGTAGCGACTCTCCAAATGAGACAATGCCCGGTCGAAGTGCCGTCCTAAGAACTCCCCGGCATCGCCGTCTGACGAAGCTCCGTGCCCATGAACCTTGACGAAAATCCAGTCCGGCTTACCCGATACGTGAATATTGGCACGAATCCACAAATCGACGCGACGTTCATTGACGGGTACTGAAGGATGGATGTCGCCATCCTCTACTCTCCACCACAACCAGCGCGGGTCCCAGACGGGGTAGATCTGTAGGGGACCCTGAAAGATCAACAGATCACCGCTGGGAGCAGAGCCCACACGCACTGGAGCGCTCCTGTCATAGGACTTCGGTTTCTCGTCGTCTGTGGCCATGGCGATCCTGTTCACCCAGGCAGGCTGCGCCTCACGCCAGAGCGCCGGAAATGTGAAGTCGGCAAAGCAGCCCAACTCACGCAAGAGGGCCAGTTCACGGTTCACACCGCATCGCGATGGATCTTCGCTGTTGTCGAGCGCCCAGTTGCCGTGAACGAAGGCGAAGTTCGTCCTGCCGTCAGCCGTTCGCAAGAAACCGTAATGCTGGAACCATTCGATGGCAGCCGAGAACTTCCGGCGGGCTGACTCAATGCTATCGCCGCCGTGATGGTAGTGAAGTTCCACCTCGCCGTAGCCGCCGGCCACGAGCCGACGAAGCGCTTCGAGGTTCGAATTGATCGGCTGCTCCCCTGGATAGAACCAAGTGTGTTGGGCGGCTCTGCCGTTACTGTCCCGATGGCGGTCGGCGAGGCGGGGATATTCCCGTTCCCATCGAGCCAAGAAATCCTGACGAGTCGCAGGCTCGAAGTGATCGGCGACAAGGAAAAAAACGTGAACCGGCCGCATCGGTTGTGCCTCACGCTGTAAGCTCCACCGAACGTAGTCGGGCAGCCAGATGTGGTAGCGGCGGACGCAGATCCTGTATGCGCTGCCACCCAGGTATAGCACCAAAAGCAGCAATAGCAGTCTGCGGCACGTGCCCATGTGTTGTCTCAAGGAAGATGTCCAGGCACCGGTCTCACCCCGATCCCCGCTATTTTATCGTACGGCTTGCCTGACCCGCAGGCATGCCGAGAAACCCGAACGTGCACTGTATACTGAACGTCAGGCCATAACCGGAATGTCCACCGCGTGCTCAGGACCCCAACAAGAAAAGAGCAATGGACCGATATCGGGACCGCAGAACACCCGCATCGCATTTTGCGTTCTGATCGTTATTGGGATTTTTCACTTCGCCACAATCAGGGACGGACACAGTTGGGGCGACGACTTTGCACAGTATATCCTGCACGCCCGAAACATTGTAGAGGGTCGGCCGTACGGCGACACAGGCTACCTCGGCAATCCTTATAACATCGATCTAGGTCTACCGAACTATCCGCCACTCACCCCGCTCGCGCTCGCTCCTCTCTATGCCCTATTTGGCGCATCACTGGTTGCCTTCAAAACGGAGATGGTTGTGCTTCTACTCGGCGCACTGACGGCGATCTACGCCTTCGTCCGGACACGTGAAGGAAACTTCCGGGCGCTGGCCGTGGCGGCCCTGATCGGACTGAACCCCTACTTTTTTGATGCGAAAAATGAAATCGGCTCGGACTTCCTTTTTCTTTTATTGACCTATCTCTGCTTCCTCTTGATCGAGAAGGCAGGCGCGCACGATGAGAAGCCACGCGGACTTGGCGCACTCATCGGGATTCTAGGCTACCTTGCTTACGCCACACGAAGCCTCGGCGCACTCTTGCTGCCTGCAGCCATTATGCTCGATTTCAAGCGATTCCGAAGCCTCAGAAAGACTACGTTACTCGCGGTTAGCATCGCTGTAATCCTAATCTGTTTTCATGGCATATTACTTCGATCTGAAGTTGATTACTCGCTTGTGCTTATCGAGTTATTTTCGTTCCGTACGGCAGTTTTAAACGTTCGACAATATGTAGCGGAGCTTGGCATACTGTGGTCAAATGGGTACAGCCCGATTGTACAGAAGTTCTTCTATCTTCTGACTCTTCCAGTGGCCGCCACCGGGCTGATGCGGACGTTTCGGCGGAGAGCGGGCATTGGTGAGTGTTTCCTTCCGCTGTATCTAGCCACCATTGTCTTGTGGCCCGCGAACCAAGGCATCCGGTTCCTGATACCACTCATGCCACTGTACATGAACTATCTACTGGACGGTGCCGAGTGGCTCATTGCACGCACCGGGCCAGTTCGCCGGTTTGTACACGCGGGATTGTGTCTCACGATTCTCTTTACGTATTCCTCCGCCTATGCCCGAAAGGAATACGGCCCGATTCGAGGCGGCATTCAAGAACCGGAGTTTCTGCGCATGGTTTCGTACGTGCGACAGCATACGAGGACGGAGGATCGTTTCCTCTTTCGCAAGCCACGGGCATTCACCCTGATGACAGGACGCGAAGCGGCTGTCTACAACCGTCGTGAGCACAAGGCCAGGATGTGGGAGTTTGTGCGAGCAGCCGGCATACATTACGTCGTGGTTCCTAAATACGATCTAGACTTCAACAGCGGTCAGATGGATATGGCGGCGTTTATCGACGAAAACCCGGAATATTTTGTTGAGACGTACGCTAATACCCGTTATTCGGTTTACCGAATCATTCTTTGAACTGGGCGCGTCCTGACAGACATCGGCCTTCGAATGCATCAGAAGCGTCGAGAAATGTGGGGGGCACACTGATGGGGTCAAGATTCACTTCGAATCACTGGCGAGACTGACGTTGAGAGGAGGACTTTCAAGACCACCGGCCCGCAGCCAGATCCTGTTTTGATCGTTGTCAAGGACCGGTGTTTCTGGAGCCAGCCAGTAATTGACCTGATACAGGCCGACGAATAACGGAGCAAGACCGGCGAAGAAAGTTGACTGGCGAACATTATTAATGTAAACGTCAATGGTCGATCTTGTCAGAGTCAGCGGACTCTCGGGAGGATGACCGTCGGCGACTTCCGGGGACGTCGCTCCAAGGTTGTTGGCGTAGACCACGCCGGCTTCGCCTGGTAACTGCGGACGAATACCATACTCCGGACGTAGCGGGCCGTTGAGGGAGTACTCTTTGGTTATCGGGTCGACGTTCTGGACGACGGCGCGCGGAACGTCGTCTTCAAGGGAGTACGAGTAAATACCGGGCGACACCGGGGAAACGGCGGAAGCAGGCAGCAGCACCGTGTCGGAGTCGGATAGCTCGCTTCCCCGGGACACAGTGACGAACGTTTCCGCGGAGGGGGGGAGGGACCGCGGTACCTGCACATTCAACTGACCAGTACTGGCATAGAAGAAACGAGCCGGTAGGATCCCAAACCGGACTGTCGTGCCGCAATACTCCTCAGGGAGTGGAATCAGGCCTGGAGCGTCATTGCAGTTCGCCAGGTTCAAGCCGAAGATCGATGCAATTCCCCCGGGGGAGATGGTTGGAGCGAACGTTGCCGCGTCAGCCAGGGCGGCTATCCGGGTCTTTCCATACCCGGTCTCGATCAGGATTACGCGCTGCTTTTCGACCTCTCCAAAGTTTGAATCGGCCACAACATACGCTCCGTCCTCCGAGATGCTTGCCCTCGGCGTCGACCAATATGACAGAGCTTCTTCCGTGCTCAAGGGCACACTCCGATGCTCGGCGAGCCGGCGGATCTCAGATCCGTCGCCCTTGATCACCATGATCTCCGACAGGTGAGCCGTACGCCTAATGGGGTTAAGGTCATTGATGTCTTTCTGATAGCCGGTCCTGCCGTACGTGGTGGAGACGACGCAGTATGCCGATTGCTTGGCACAGCCGTAGTGCAGATCCGTCCACACATCCCCGCTCGAACAACGGAAGAGCGTGATGAACTTCCTCAACCCACCGCCGAGTTCCACTGGACGAAGCATGTCCTTACCCTTATTGATCTGAAGGCGGACCACCGCGTAGGAACAGGGCGTCATCGGATCCACATCTCCGATCAGGTACTGCACGCCTCCGGCGTCCTCGAACGTATCGTTATGCTCGCCGACGTAACAGCGCTCACCAGCGTCGCAAACACCGTCCAGGTTCCCATTCTGGTCAGGTCTCTCTGGAGCGAGAAATTCGAAGTCGAGCCGTTCGGCGGCGAGGTTGACGGAGAAAAACGCCATCGTCGGATAGGCGACAAGCATGATATACCGCTTACCCGTCGGCCGATCCACCCCTTTTGCAATCAGGGTACCTCTCCCACTGGGGTCGAGAGTTACTCGGCCCACATTCTGGAAGCTCCCGCAATAGGTCTTTACGGTGTTCAGATCCAGCGCGCAGACTATCTTCTCCTGCGGGGCATAGAACGAAATCCAGTTATCCTTTGAGGTATCCCCAGCGCCGCCGGCGGTAATCGATGCGAACCTCGGGGTGGTCTTTGCGTAGTCTACCAAAGTGCTGGTTTTCCCGGTTGTGAGGGTGTACTTATTGACGGTCGTACCACTTATGAAGTAAAGAATCTCGGGATCGCGTGCGTCCCACATCGAGCCCTCTACGACCGGAATGTTTCGGTGCAGCACCTTCCCGCTAACCGGGGAAACAACGCTCCAACCACCGTCCATGTTTACCAGAACGTATTTGTTCTGGGCACTCACGGCGCTCGGAGTAGAGTAGGAGTGAACGGACCTAGGCGGAGCGATGACACGGACCAACGCGCCGAAATTCGGATCCACGTAGGACCCGCCGAGCCTGGGCGGCACGAATGCGCCCGGGGGTTTCTCGTCGGGCACCGTGCAGGTCGCCTGGTCATCGTAGCCGGGAGGCTGAAGACAGAATTTCGGACCGCCAAGGTAGCTGAAGTTTGGCTTGGGAGCTTGAGGAACTATAGTCGCGGTGACCTTGATTCTCTGCGAGGAATCGCCCTGGGCGACGACGACCTCGGCGGTGTGATCTCCGGATGCAAGTGCCTCGGCCGCCCAGTCGACGAGGGAAAGCGTCAGAGTACCCGAGGCCTGACCCTTTTCCGGCTTTACATTCAACCACGGAACCTCGCCCACTATGCTCGCGGTCCAGTTCCCAGATGCCGTAAGGTTGACTTTCTGCGGGACATCCTGAAACCCGCCGGCCACCGATCGGAAGACGACCTCCGAGGGCGAAACAGACAAGCTTGTTTGCGTATGGGCGCAGCCTGAGGCGAGCAGCAGGCAGACGGCGAAAGCTGCGATCCTCCGCATGTAGAGATTATATCCGAGCAACGCTTGCCGGCCTGTTCAGGACTCACAACCAGATGCCTCGCGTTCAAAGGGGCTCGTCAAACGGGCCGCCTCCCCCGGACCGTGACGGGGAAACCCTCTGTTGAGATCTCTTCCAAACCGGCATCGCGAAACCAACTCTCCGCCTCAGCCACCGTATGCTTCCACTGATACCGCGGAGAGTACCAGTCGAAAGTATCCAGAACCCGAACCTCCCAGCGGGGATGAACCGAGCAAGGGATCAACAGCAGAGGCGAGAACAGCAGCCGTGCCGGCGCCGGCAGTCTGTCGATCTGCCTGAGGAGCCAGCCGACAGGCGCCGCGACGTAGCAGAGATAGCAGAGTACCGAGAGTGGAAGGCGAGTCGTGATTCCGCGCAAGGTGTCGGCAATCCAGCCCTTCAGCGAGGCGTGAACCGCCTTTAGACCGTGCAAATTCGGCGGGCGCCACACGTGGTACACCCATATGCTCACACTCCCTCCCGGCTTGGCCAATTTGACGATGCTGCGGAAAGCGCGCTCCGTGTCCGGAGTGTGGTGCAGCACACCGATACTGTACACGTGATCAAACGAAGCAGGGCGAAGTGGAAGCCGGAGGATATCTCCCTGCACCACATGGACAAACGGATTCCGGCGGTTCTCTTCGTAGGCGCGATTCGTGGCAAGGCTCAGGTCCAGGCCCACGACCTCCGAGGGCGCTTCGTCCGCGATGACCTGAAGGTACCGTCCCATGCCGCAGCCGGCCTCGAAGAAAAGCTGGGTTCCCAGCGATCCGGGCGTTGTTCCCGTGCGGCGGCAAAAGAGCGCACGGTTCTCAGCGTGATCGGTCACGCGGAACCGGAGCCATTGAAAGCCGAAGCTCCGTTTCGTTTCGGAGTGGAGCGCCTGGAAGTCCCCATCCGCCGGTCTGCGATACCGGAAGGCTTGCGCATACTGCCGAAAGAAGTCCGGATTGTCTTGCTCGACATCGGGGTTGAAGCGTGGCACGCCGTCGACGATGGGGAACTCAACGCGGCAAGCATCGCAGCGGAGAATTCCCTGTACGATTTCGACTCCGTAGCACTCGACGCACGGGCGCACTCGACCGGGAGCCTCTTCCATGCTCTCCGAATGCCACGAACAATACGACGAGCAGCGTGTCCCACAATCGGCCGGCCGGTGCGCGGGCTCGGTTTCGAGCACGGTCAGATCGAGCGGAGAGCGGCCGCAGAAGCAACAGGCCAGAAGATCTCGAAGTCGGTGTTTCAAACCTCACTCGTCGGCGCCCAAATGGCGCAGCGCATTCTCCGATGCTAGCACTGAGCTGCCGTGAAGTAGGATGAAAGGTACCCTCGGATGGCACAGGCCACGACAGCAGACGGTCAGTCCCGGCGCTCGGATCGGCTGGTCTCCGGCGTCCTGTGGAACTGGGCCGGGATCGGGGTGCAACTCTTCACCGGTGTAATCGTCTCGCCTTACATCATCCGGAAACTTGGCACGGAGCGATACGGAATTTGGGCCCTGGTCTTCTCGCTGGCCAGCTACTACGGCTTCATCGATCTCGGCTTCCGGTCCGCAGTGGTTCGGTTCAGCGCCCATTATTACACCCGGCGCGAGAACCCGAAAGTCAACGAGCTGATCAATACAACGTTTTTTTACTTTTCGCTCGCAGCCGCGATGCTGGTCTGTTTGACACTGATCCTCTGGAAGTTGGCGGACCGTATCTTCCGAGTTTCGCCTGCGCTTCGGGATGAATTTTCATGGCTCGTTCTGATCGTCGGCATCAGCATATCCGTCGGACTGAACATGAGTGTTTTTTCCGGAGTGGTGGAGGGTTTGCAGCGCTTCGACATCTCAAACCGCATCCGGATCGTTGTCTTCGGGTTGCGTGGAGCAGGATGGTTCCTGCTACTCATGGCAGGTTATGGGTTGGTGGCGATGGGGTGGTGGAGCCTGGCCACCAGCGTGGTCTTCTTTTTCCTCTACCTGCTTTATCTGCGAAGGATCTTTCCGGCGTTGGAATTCTCGCGGCAGTTTGTGACGCTGTCCATGTTCAGAGAGACGGTGAGCTATGGGCTCCACACATTTCTCGCGAGTATCGGCACCCAGTCCCTCGATCAGACGCCCTCCCTGCTAATCGGCTACTTTCGGAGAGCGGCGGATGTCGGGTATTACAATTTCCCCCTCCGCGTGATCCAATACGTGTCGCAAGCAATTACGAATGTGGGGGTCGTCGCGCTCCCTCATGCTGCATCGCTTGCGGCAGAGGGACGACTCGACAAGGTCGCGAACCTGGGGATCTATGCCAACCGGTATTGTCTATCGTTATTCATGCCGTTGGCGGTATTCCTGACTGTCTACGGAACCGAACTTTTCTCGATATGGGTAACACCCGAGTTCGCCCGGAACGCTGTCTATCTGCTACCCCCGTTGCTTGCGGGCTTCGGGCTTGGCCAAGCCGCGCAGTTCTGCACCGGATCGATTCTCTTCGGCCTGGGAGAACAGAAGATGTATGCCCGCGCGATTGTTGGAGAGGCGGCCGCAAGCATCGTGTTCATGGTGGCGGTGATCCCGCGCTACGGCGTCTATGGCGCAGCAGTGGTCACCGCAAGTTTGATGACAGTCACTCGAGGATGCATCGGTCCGTGGATCTTGTGCCTGCGCCTCGGTTTTTCTTTCCAGAGATACATGCAGTCGATCCTGGCGCCGCCTCTGGCTGCCTCCGTCCCTGCATGGCTAGCGCTCTGGGGGCTCAAGCGCTGGGGCGTCTTGGGGAAGAACTGGAGTGAGCTCATCCTGGCCGGCGGGGTCGTTTGCGCGCTGTACGGAGTGACTGCCCTCTACCTCTGTGTGAGCAAAGACCACAGGAGGCTGCTCTTTAACTGGGCAGGACAGCGTCTGGGCCGGCGAGATGGTCCGCAGCGGCATTCGTGATCCGGCGGGCCGCAGGGAGCCTGCCCGACGAGGCGCCCGCTGATGCAGACCTGAGATAGTTCAGCCATCTTCCGAGCGCACTCAAACTCAGGAGCGCCTCAAGCGGCGCATCGTCGCCACTCCGAAACCACTGAAGAATCGTCTCGACTTCGTGTTTCCGAAAAAGCGGAACTCCATCCAACAAGCAGAGCCCTTGCTCGAGGGCCTCAGAACCGAGCGGCGTTCGAAACAGTGGTGAGAGCGGTGGCCACGAGCCCTCGTCGAGATATACTGCACCAGAAGCTGCCGAGCCATCTGACACGGGCCGCAACTTCCTCCAGGCAGTT
The DNA here is from genome assembly GCA_035455185.1 of Bryobacteraceae bacterium. Classification (GTDB taxonomy): domain Bacteria; phylum Acidobacteriota; class Terriglobia; order Bryobacterales; family Bryobacteraceae; genus JAEHDI01. The sequence continues at coordinate 9,653 of DATIFQ010000443.1, forward strand.
CGCGCGAGAGGATACCACGCCTGATTGCGGAAGGTGGCTCGCCAATCCCGGCTTACCCTCCCCGACGATCTGCCGGTGTTGGAGTCGGGCAGTCCCGCGACCGGATGGCCAGCGCCGGCCAACGCCGCGCGAAAAGCCCGAGCTTCGTAATACGCATCAGGCGGGCTCAATCGCGCCCACGACCAAAGCGCCCGGTGGAAAATCGGCGAATTGACATCGAGTTCCTCGATCCAACCCAGCAAAAGCGGATAGTGGCACTGGCGGCTGATGAAAGCGATCAAGCGATTTTGCAGCGTTAGATCCAAATCGCCGGCGACCGCGGGCTCCATGCTGTTCGCCAGGTCCTTCAGACGCTGTGCTGCAATTTGCCTTGCTTCCTTGGTGAGGGATTGGAGTACGAATTCGGACGTCGCGCGGTGCGAGCGGCCCGACCGTTTCTCGGCGAAAATCACTGCAGAATTACCAAGAACGTCGTGGAGCGGCAGATACGGGCTCACATACTTCTGGCGGGGGAAAGCGAAGTAGCCCTTTAGAACGGTATCGTACAGGAAGGCGTTGCAGACTTCGTGAATACCCTCTTTCCTCCATTCGACGCCCAATCCAAGGTGGTGCGGCGTGAGCGGATCCCACATGCAGGCGGTAAGCAGGAAACTCGACTCGAGCAAAGTGACGTAGTGCTCCGGCGGCCGCGGCCAGTGGAGGAACTTGGCTCCACAAGCTCCAGCGATGTCGCGCGCTATCCGGCACTCACGATTCTCACGAGTCGTCACGGTCATTGCTTTCCGGTCCGAGCCCGCTTGAGACAACGTGAGCCGCGAATCGAGACCACCGCTCAACAGGAGATAGGAATCCCGTTCGACCCAGGTTTCCGCGACCGCGCGGCGCAGAGCGGCGAGCAGGGTTCCAGGCGGGTCTTCGGCAATGCGATGGGACGATAACTCAGGATCAAGCGGCATTTCGAAGCGCCCGCGCACGACGATGCCGTCCTGCCGAAACTGGATAACCTCACCGGGCTGAAACTGCTGGGCTTGTGCGATCGAGGTATCGGTTGTGTAAAGCGTCCCGAGTGTGAGCGCTTCGAGGATCGCGGGCCAGTTGGGCGACAACTCCCCAGTACGGTTCAGGGCGAGTGTGGACAATTTGTCAGAGACGAGGCTCCCTCCACCCGTGGGGACGAAAAAAACCGGTCGCGTGGCGAGAGGGTCGACGAACGCCGTAAGCCGGGCGGGAAGTCCGGCAAGGATCTCGAATCCGCGAAAACTGCCCCAGCGGCCATCCAACCACTGATCGAGCGGTTCGTTCTCCCTCGGGTAGCGATCAGGCTGTCCTTCGATCAGGAGGAATCGCCACGCCTCCCGATAGATCCTCACCTGCCGGCTGGCTGCGGGGTACGTCCAAGATGCGCGCACCGTCCCTGCAGAGAAAGAGTCCGCGGGGCCACAATCCCCAAGGTCCACGAGCTTAGGCGATGGACCAGCGAGGCCATTTTCTGACGATCCAGATTCTATGAGAAAACCTGCCACGAGATGACGAGAGGTTCCCTTGCGATTGTGGCACAGGGCGGCCGCATTATCCAAGAAACGCGCCATGCTATCATCGGCGCAAGCGAGGGCAGATGGCTACTGGGCAACTGGAACTGGAACTGTCGGACGTGCGCGGCGCGAACCTGGACGACACCGTCCGAATCGAATTGTTTGACGAGCAGGGCAACTGCGACTATCGAAATCGCGAGCAGGTCGCTCGCCAGATCATACTCACAGGAATCGAAAGCTCGCCGCTGACCTTCTACCGCGTGGCGGTGACCCCGACACGGTACCGGATACGGCAAGCGTTCGTCGCTGTCAAGGAGGGAAAGACAGTCACTTTGAATTTATCCTTTCCGGTCGAACCACGAAAGGTCAAGGACATCCAGGCGCGTCCATTTCCCGATCTTGCGGTCAGCCTGCAGGCAGTTCTGGAGATCTCCGACATACCTGCGTACCGCGACGACAAGGGCAATCCGCTTCAGGGTGAGGAACTTTACGAGGCCCTAAAACCGCGCGACAGAGCATGCCTGTTGAACCTCTACGCGAAAGCCTCGAACACGGTGCTCGGCGACGGAAAATCCTGCTTCGACCACTTCGGCGGGCTGACCCTCCTTCACCAGGATCGGTTTTTCGCCCGGACACACGGAGCGCTCGAGGAGGAGGCAGCGGTATCACCGTTGTTTCGAGAGGAGTCCGGCGCGCTCCACGAACCGCCGGCGGGCTATACCCTCGGACGCAGCTTCAAAACCCGCGACGAGCACGGAAACCTTCAGCTCACATTCTTCCGCAGGGGCGACACGGGAGACGACTATCTCGTTGACGTCGATATCGACGAGGCAAACGGCATCGAGCACATCTTCGAAGTGGTTCGGAACCAGGTGACGGGGCGAACGAATCCGTACGACGTGCGCGAGATTCTCATCGCTTCGCAGGGGCTTGATCCCGGCTATTCTTTTGTGTTCGGGTAACAGATTTGGACGAAGCGGGCTTGGAAGCCTCACTGCCCGGGAAGACAATTTCGTAACCCTTTTCCTTCCACTCGGCAATGGAGCAGAAGCCGATCGTCTTGTAACCGTTGCTCTGAAGGATGGCCGCGGCACGCGCGGCTCTCGAGCCGCGATTTCAAGCCGTGACGATGAGCACGTTCTTCGGGATCTCCGGCAGTCTCACGCCGAGTTGGCTCAGCGGGATGTTCACGTAGCCCTTCATTGAACCCAGCGCCTTAATTTCGGCGGGCTCCCTCACGTCGAGAAAGAAGAACTTGACCTTCTTGTCAATCAAGGTCTTCAGTTCCTCGGCGGAGATCGCCTTGGGAGCCTGCTGTGCCCGCAGGGGCGGCGGTACGGCGAAGCCGACGAGGGCAAGCATGACAGAGAATAAGGGCCTGATCCCGACATCCATATCTTCACTTCAGCATATCCGGGGACCTTCCGCCTAGCGCTTCAGCGGGTCCTCGACCCAGGGTGGAGTGGCATTGATGAGGCGCCCAAGCTCCGGCTCGAGTTCGTCCATCTTCTGTTTCATGCGCCAGGCCACCTCCCGATAACTGAAGTGGCCCTTCACGCCGCTTCGGAGCCGGGAGATGTACTCGGCTTCGGCGAAATCCATCTTAAACAGGAATCGTGAACAAGCGCCGAACGGGATCAGGTAGTGCGAACCAGGCTGAGGGAGTGAACGCCGGACTTCAAGGGCCTTTCGCAGCGCCGCCTCGTAAGTTTCCCGCAGTCCGGCGTCCACAATCGCCTTCGGCGTCTCAAAACCGAGGTTGCCGTTATACGTCTGCCGGTACTGGTGACAGCGGCGGTGACGGTGGAGGTCACGGTAAGCTCCGATGTCTATGATCATGTCGAACGCGTACAGGCCGCCTTGGAACTCGCGCAGCAGCTCGTCGCGCCGAGTTCGGGAGCGCACGGCGAGGTCGATTACTTCGCGCCTGCGCTCCGCGCTCCAGGAGCAAGACAGCTCGTACAGCTCGCGGAACGGGCGGTCGGTCACGGGATAAAGCAAGGTTGCGACGATGTCGGCCGAGGTGTCGGAGGGTTTCAGAAGATCCACCGGCTCCGGCGTGACTCCGGCGGCGGGCGGCAGGTTTTGATCCACCCAGAGCTTCAGATCCGCGCGCGACTGCGCGAGATACCTATCCGCATCCACAAAGCGAGCCAGCGTGGGAGCGACCGGCTCATGTACGACGCTATCGTCCAGCGCGCAGGCAGGAACAGAGGCGCAGGATTCCGCGATTTCGGCGGCGAGACTGCGCAACTCCTCATACTCGGACGCCCCGAGCCGCCGGATCTGCTTTTCCAGCGTCCGGATGCTGGTTACCTGCCCGACATTGGTGGGCACGCCCAGAAATAGCAGATGGCGCGCGACGTCAAACGCTCGGGCGGCAATGTTGCGCTCGTAAGCATCCGGTTTCATGCTTTCGGGGCGTGGGAGCTGACCTGCGAGATAGTCGCGGACGGCAGCGTGAATCCGGCTGTATGCACCCAGAAGCGTCTCCGCGGCCGTCCGGTAGACGGCGGCGTCGGCTTCTCCGAACTCCTGTGGCGTGATGAAACCGGCCGTCGAAAAATCCTGGTAACGGGAGGACTTGGCCTGACCGTCCCAGAGCGGCTCGTCCTCGATTTCTGTGGCTGCGATCTCAGAGATTCCCTCGAAGCAGAGAACAACGTGGCCGAGGTCTGCTATGGAAGCGTGGCCGTACTGGAAATAGAAGTGTTCCAGGAACTTCTGGGAGTCGTGTGTGCGCACCCATTCCAGGGACTGGCGGATCGAGTCGGGCGACCGGCTGTAGCGCGCCAGAGCGTACGCACATTTCTCGGGCGGCATTGGAGCAACGGTCAGCACCCGCCTGGGTTGGAGCTCCCTCATATCGGGCTATGATAGCGGATTCCGGTTTGATGAAAGTCAGAATTCAGAAACTGCGTCCGGACGCCTTCCTGCCCGAGTACGCACACGGTCCTGATGAAGACGCGGGCATGGATCTCCGAGCCGTCGAAGACGTTGTGCTGGAGCCCGGCGTGCCGCGGGCCGTGCCAACAGGATTGGCGATCGAACTGCAGCCCGGGTACGAGGCCCAGGTACGTCCACGAAGCGGCCTCGCGCTGAAGCACGGCATTACACTTCCGAACGCGCCGGCGACCATCGACCCAGGCTATCGGGGCGAGATCAAGGTGATCCTGCTGAACCTTGGGCGAGAGTCGTATCGCGTCCATGTTGGCGACCGGATCGCGCAGATGGTGATCGCGCGCTACGAGCGTATCGAGTGGGAAGAGGGGATGCTAAACAACTCCCGTCGAGGAACCGGCGGCTTCGGCTCATCGGGGCGGTAGCGGAGAGCAGTAGCGGGAGGTACACGGAACATGTGGTGCAGATTGCGTACGTCACTTTGCCTTGTGGTTCTTGTGTCTCAACCATTTCTGGCAGTAGAGAAGCCCGGAGTCGTGTACAAGATTTTCCAGTTTCCAGCCAACCAGATCCCGCGCGTGGACGGCCGGACGGACGACTGGGACATGGTGCCGGCGGATTACGTGATCGGGACTGATCAGCTCACAGACTCCAAAGGCAACCTGAAACACGATCCGAGAGACATCGATGTGAAGGTCCGCGTCGGATGGGTGAAGGGGTTGAACCGTCTCTACTTCCTATACGAGGCTTATGACAACTTCTGGGCGTTCGACCGGCCGGACGAACACAACGATCTGTTCGAGGTAGTGGTAGACGGCGATCTTTCCGGGGGCCCATTGATCGCGGACCTTCACCCGCACAAGGAACTCGACCCTTGGGGAATCTACAGGGCCGTGCAGGGTGTTCACGCGCAGAATTGGCACGTTTTCACTCCCGCCGAAGGCAAAGACTGGGTGATGGTGTGGGGGTGCCAGCAACCCTGGATCAGGGAACTGCCTTACGGCAACGCCGCCTACTCCTACAACTTCAAGCACGGTGAGAGCGGACACCTGATCCTCGAATTCTGGCTTACGCCGTTCGATTACGCAAACTGCGACGGCGGACCGGCGGCGTCCGTGGAGTCGGTACTTCGCGAGAACAAGTTGATCGGCATGGCCTGGGCGATTCTTGATTACGACAGTGACAGCGGGCCGTACAAGGCGTTCTGGAACCTCTCTCCAAAGATCACGATGTACGGGAACGCGAGCGACCTGGTGGCGTTCCGGCTGATGCCGCTCGAACCGCGGTTCAGGAAACCGATTGAGGCCCAATGGTCGTTCAAGATTCTCGACATGGAGCGGCGGCTGGTGGCGTTCCAGGACTTGTCGGAGGGCGATATCACCTCGTGGACGTGGGACTTCGGTGACGGCACGACGTCGAACGCCCGGCATCCGATTCATCAGTACCAACAACCGGGACAGTACATTACGGTAACGTTGCGAGTGGAAGGACCGGCGGGCAAAGACCGGCGGGCAAAGGTCTTCGACGTTGTTCTGAAGTAAGAATGCTCCACCTGGATCGCACTGAACTTCACTTGGCAGGAATGATCTGCAACTCACCCCAATAGGTGATCGTGGACAGCCACAGGCTGACGTGTTCCAGGTAGTAGATTTTGGCGCCCACGCGAGTCATCTTGATGTAATTTCCCGGCGAATCCCGCGGGTAGAAGTACGTGGAGGCGCCGGAATGCAGTGCCTCCAGTTCTCTGTTCTCACGACTCGCCCAATAGAACTTGTCTGCCACCCGAGTGATCAGGAGCCGGCTCTTTCGGGCCTCTTCAGGTGTCAGCAGCCGCCGCTCAGTTCCTTCCCTTGACGCGTCAACTCGCGAGCTCGGCGCCCCCTCCATCGCAGCAGTCGTGGAATGAAACACTTCCAGGACCGGCATGGCGTTGGTAAGGTCGGCTGGCGTGTCGGGAGAGCTTCCCTGCACCGGGTTTGTGAACTGGCCAAATGACAGCAAGGCCAACAGAAACACGATCGCGAATATGGAAGAAGCTTGTCTCATGTTCAGTGTCCTGATTGGATGCGGTAGTGCCCCCCTGGACCGGTAGGTTTTCCCGTCGCTGTTTCAGTGACCGCTTGGCCTTTCCGCGTTGTCGAGCCAGTCAATCTGGACTCGGTGTTCTGGCCCGGTGACCTCGAACAGGTTCACCGTACGGAACACAAAGCGGTTTGTGCCTTTCACCAACGGCACGTCCAGCTCATCCTCACAATTCCTCCACGTACCCTCACCGCTCTTCATCTGGAAGGTCTTGAAGTTCGGCGTGAACGACGCCAAGCTCACCCGCGCCTTCTCCCCTTCCACTCGCACCCGTGAAGTGACGACATTCGGAGTCCACTCGATCCAATCCCGCTGTGTCGTTTTCAGCGGGTAGGGGGTATTGTAAAACCAGCTGGGCGTGCCTTCCCGATACCAGATGTTGTTGCGGAAGTTCTCGTCATCCAACAGAACCAAAGTCGAGCCCAGCGCAGCCGGATAGATGGTGAACCGGTTCGTGCTGGTCTCGAAGCTCACCCACCGGTACATTTCCGCGGTCGG
>DATIFQ010000444.1:0-9294 GCA_035455185.1 Bryobacteraceae bacterium
GGGTACTCGCGGCCCGACATGGTTGGATCACCGCCGCCCACCAAGGTCAGGTCTCCCTGGACGATTCCGTCCGGACCGGGTGCCGGTCCCACGACTACGGTGCGAAAACGGTACTCCGGTCCGAGCCGTTCCAGTGCTAGCGCGGTGGTGAACAGTTTCGTGTTTGACGCAGGGATGAAGAACCGGTCCGGATTTTTCCCGTACAGAACCTCCCGGCTGTCAACCCTCACAACCCGGATTCCCCAGAACGCGCCGCGCGCTCCCGGAGAAGAGTCGATCAGCGCGTCGATCCGCTCCTCGAGTGACGGCGCGCCGGCCAGCGCCTGAGCCAGCAACAATATCGCGAAGCATCGCATGAAAGCTAGCATAGCGAGGGGCCGCCGCCGTCCGTGGAAGACTCCGCGGCTGGTCCGTTCTATACTGCGAGCATGGGAGGCCGGATCGCTTCAGCCCTTCTGCTGGCCTCGGCGGGCCTAATCGCGCAGGGTACCGCTCCGAAGGTCCAAGTCGAAGATTATCCGGTCCGCGGCGCGGCCGGGAAGGTCGCTTTTGGGGCGGAGTATATGGTCCACAGCATCCAAGGAGGCGGCACGACGTTGATCGCCGACGACTACCTCGTCGTCGAGGTCGCACTGTACCCGCCGCGTTTCGAACGGCTCGCCGTATCCAGCGGCCAATTCACGCTCCGGATGAACGGCAGGAAACAGGTGCTGTTCAGCCAATCTCCCGGCATGGTGTCCGCTTCAATCAAGTACGCCGATTGGGAGCGCCGGCCGACTCTCGTGGGCAGCGTCGGCGGCCGCGACGGGGGGATTATTATCGGGCAGCCACCGGTCACTGGAAGGTTTCCAGGGGATCCGCGACCCGACCAAACACGGCTTCCTCGCCCGCCAAAAGCTCCGGCGGAAAATCCTGGCGGAGTGGAACCCAAGGACCCCGTCGACCCGGCGGAATTACTGGCGGCCACCGCGCTTCCGGAAGGAGAGGCCACGGGGCCGGTCAGCGGATACGTCTTCTTCGCGTACAAGGGCAAGACAAAGAAGATCAAGTCTCTCGAGTTGCTTTACAAAGGGCCCGCCGGAGAGGCTACCTTGAATTTGTACTGACCTCGGGTACGCCGGTGAGCTTCGCATAGAGCCAGATCAACACGAGCAGGAGCATGACCGCGCAGGAACCCAGCATCGGCACAAGCATCACCATACGGATGCCCCAGAAGTGCGCGTAGATTCCGATGGTCCATGGCGCCAGCAGGCCGCCGGTAATGGCGAACCCAAAGATTCCGTTGAAGAATCCCGGGTGATAGTGCGGAAAGCGGTCGCCGACCTTCTCCACCACCAGCGGATAGATCGCCGCGAAGCCTCCGCCGATCATCAGGATTCCCGACGTTGCGCCGAAGAGGTTGTTCGTCGACAGAAGTATGCTGCAGCCGAGCAGAGCCAGGAGTCCGCTGGCCAGCAGAAACCTGCCGTGGCGCACACGCGGCAGCACCCCCTGTACCAACACCCGTCCGACGAGCAGCGCGAACCAGTAAAGCGCCAGCAAACCGAGCGACGATTCGGGGCTTACGCCCAGGCGCTGCGTCAGGAACAGCGTCAGCCATCCGGCGACCGCCCACTCATTGCCAAACTGGAAGAAAAGCAGAAGGCTGAAGAGAACAGCCCCCGGACTCTTGAAGTCCTCGAGGGCCTGCCGGACGGAGGGAAGCTCGGGGACCGAGCTCGTCTGGAACGGAAACCGTGCATAGTACACGGCAAAGAAGCCGGGGATCAAGGCCAGGAGAACCAGGATGCTAGGTACGGTGTACACATAGAAGGCGCCTCCCACCAAAAGGGCGGTCGCCAGACAACCAAGGCCAAAAAAGATGGCGGTAAGGTTGACGGTCGAGGCCTGGTTATGCCGATAGACGGCCGTCAGAGCCTGAAGGACGGTCGTGGTCAGGACGCCGGAGCTGATTCCAAGCAGGAAGATGCCGGCGGTCCGCCAGAGGGCCGGCCCCGCAGCGGGGACGAGGGCTAATCCGAGAAACGCAAGGCATGCCAGCGCCGAGGCTACCACAAGCAGGGCACGAACCCCCTTTTCCGGCAGCAGCCAATTCGCCAAGATCGCCGACGCAAGGATGCCCGCATGCATACTGAGAAAGTAGCTTCCTACCGTAAGGTACTCCGCACCAAGGTGGTACCCCCACGCCGGGAGAATGGCGCCCAGAAAGGACGTCAAAAGACCCGAGAGGAAGCACCCTGAAAAAGCCTTCCGGGTGGAGGAGACATCTAGCATCTTCGCCGGTTCGCCGCCGGACGCTTAAGGAAACGTGGTCCGCGGCCGATCAGGGGTATTGTATCTCGTTTGCCGTTCGAGCATTGGACGACTCAATTCAATTAACGGAAGGGTTTCCAGCGTCGTTCCTATGAAAAATCGGAACTTGTGCCGGACCGGTCCTGTAATGTCAATACATTAGCCTCTGGAATAAGAATTGCTCTTACGAGATCGGGCCTAGAGAGGTTGGACGTTTTTTGGGGGGTCTGCCTTCCCAGAGCAAACTTAGTAGCCCCGCATTTCGCGGGGTTTCCTTTTTTCTTGGGCGCAGTATTCCTCGCAAGCCTTCGTGATTCTGCTAAACTGTACGTTCCTGCCGCTAGAATGTTCGGATGGTACTCGCGTTTGATCGATTCATGGGAGACCCGGCTCGCTACTCGGGATACGAACCGTGTCGTGCGGCCATTCGACTGGGGTCTCGATTGGCTTGATCTATCTGAAAAGAATGGGGATGTCCGGTCCAGCCTTAGTTGGTATACCTCAAGTGCCGTCGCGGATTCAACCGAGTTCTTCGCGGGCGCGGTCCCGACCGACTTCGCGCTTGACGGAAGGCTCCTGAGGTTCAGCAGCCCGCTCCGTTCGCCCCACCCGGAGAACAACCTCGTCCACGCGGAGTTCTTTCCTGCCCGCTCCGACCGGGATCGTGCCGTAGTGGTGCTTCCCCAGTGGAACGCAGATGCCGGTGGGCACGTCGGACTCTGTAAGTTATTGAATCGTTTCGGCTTGACTGCTCTGCGAATGAGCATGGCTTACCATGACCGGCGGATGCCATCGGAATTGCGGCGGGCGGACTATCACGTTTCCAGCAACATCGGCCGCACCATTCACGCATGCCGGCAATCCGTGATCGATGCGCGTGCGTGCCTCGATTGGCTGGAGTCCCAGGGATACAGAAGGCTTGGCATCCTGGGCACGAGCCTGGGCTCCTGCGTCGCCTTTATCGCGGCAGCACACGACGAGCGGGTGCGCGCCGGCGTCTTTAACCATGTTTCCACGTATTTCGGAGATGTGGTCTGGACCGGTCTGTCGACGCGCCACGTCCGCGAAGGCTTTGGCGAAGCCGTCACCCAGGATGACCTGCGCCGTTACTGGGCGGTGATCAGTCCCGCCACGTATATGGACCGGCTGATCGGCCGCGATCTCAGGAGCCTGCTGATCTGGGCAAGGTACGACACGACGTTCCTGCCGGAGTTCTCCCGCCAAGTTGTCGAGGCATTCCGGGCGCGCAATATCCCCCACGAGGTCCTGACGCTGCCCTGCGCCCATTACACCACCGGTCAGTGGCCCTTCAACATCATCGATGGGTTGGCAATGTGCCGCTTCCTCTACAAAAAACTGTAGCGATCATCGAAGATACACTAGATGTGGGGTTTCATACCCTCAGCAGGTCGAATTTCCTATTGACAAAGAATTTGGAGCCGACTAGTATGGGGGCATCACTGAGAAAGGAGGTGGTCCAGCAAACATGAGTTCTGGTAGTAGTACCCCGCGCGAGGTGGCCGACAGCTAGGCCGACCGTTCTCAAGTAGCCGGCCCCGTTTCAGTGACGAGGCCAAAGTTCCTGTGGACCGGTCGCCTCGGCGCAAGGTTTTGCCTCAGGTAGACTCCTTTGGCTACGAACCCCCGTGGTGTGCATACGCCGCCGCGGGGGTTTTGATTTCTACCCATCTCCGGGTGTTATACTGAAGGATCTGAGCCGTGTGCGCCAGCCAACCGCCGGACACGGGACAGTAATTTCTCCGCCCCCTCAAGCAGGAAACGAAAGGATCGGTATCGCAATGAAGGCAGGGATTCACCCCGCATACAATGAAGTCAACATCATTTGCGCTTGTGGGAATACGTTTCGCAGCCGTTCGACCCACAAGGGAGACGTCCGCGTGGAAATCTGTTCCAAGTGCCACCCGTTCTTCACGGGCAAGCAGAAATTGATCGACACCGCGGGTCGCGTTGACCGGTTCCAGAAGAAGTACGGCCGGGCGAAGCTGAACGTTTCCTGAGCGTACCAGACCGACCGGCTGCTAGTGGGGAGTTGGTCTCTGGCGGTGCCGCTTCTCCCGTTCTTCGAGCAGTTTCTCGTACTCGATCCGCTGCCCTTCGCTTAGCATGGAACGGATCTTCCCAACCTGGTCCTGGCGGATGGTGTCGAGCTCGGGCCTGATCTTCTCCCGCGCCGCCCGGTAGCGGGTTCGCGCATCGTCGAGTATCCCGTTGAGAAGCTGGACCTGTCCCTCATCGAGGTTGAGCCGGGTCCGCATTTCTTCAATGTATCTGCTCCGGTAACTCTCGGGCCGAGCCGGCCCACCGTTCTCGACCCCTCGGATGACGTAGAGACGGTGCGCCAGGGCGCCGACCAGGGCGCCACTCAGAAACACGATCAGGAGATAGAGAACGACGGCCGTGCGCGACGGCCTCATCGATGGTTCTCCTGGGCGCCGCTGTCGAGTGCGGCCAGTTCCAGGTATCGCGGATACTCCGGCACGTTACCGGCAGCCAGTTCGTCGGGATCGTCGGCGTGGTCCGGCCATGCCGGCTGCCGGCCGGAATAGGCCGCGAGGAAGGTCAACAACAGGCAGATGCCGACCGCGGCTGTCACGAACGCATGTGCCCAATGCCGCAAGTTTCCGGCGAAAGTTCTTCGCGCCTCGATCTGGCGCCAAAGCCCCGGCATGAATCCCGCGCCCGCTTCCGGGGTGGCTATCGCTTCCCGGTAGGCCGCGAAGAGGCGGTCCAGTTCCGCGTTTAATTCAAACTCACCGTTATCCAGCGAACTGTTCTCCATCTACCCTATCCTTTCGCCGCGCTTCCGGCCCCCTCTTTTACTTTCGCGAGCGCTTTGAGCGCTCGCTGCCGCGCGCGGAAAAGCCTTACCTTCAGGGTATTCTCGTTCACATGATAGATCGCTTCCAGTTCCTTGAGCGAGAGACCCTCGACCTCCTTTAGCAGGAGAAGAATCCGGTCTTCTTCCGAGACGCCGGCTAGGATCGACTGCACGAGCTCCCGAACGGCGGCCTTCGCTTTTGCGTCGTCACTGCGTCTCACCGCCTCAGCAGTGTCGGCGGTGAGCAACTGCTGCTCCGACAGATCCGCGACCCGAGTCTCCATCTGCTTTCGCCGTCGCCGTAAATAGTCGTAGGCGGCGTTCACCGTTAAGCGGTACAGCCAGGACTCAAAAACCGCCGGCGTCCGTAATTGCCCGAGCGACTGGTACAGGCGCAAGAACACCTGCTGCCCGACATCCTCAACGTCATCGGGACGGCTGATGAGCCTTGCAATCGTGCCGAGAACGCGGTTCCGGTAAGAGGAGACAATCTCGCCAAATGCAGTGTCGTCGCCACGCTGCGCTCGCTCGATGAGTTCGGAATCCGCCACCTTGCCGCCTGCACGGCCGTCATCCGGAAGGCTGACCTTTCCCCCAAACGAAATGGCGAACCGGCAAACCTCAAGGTTACAAGGGGATAGTGCTAAAACGCAAAAACCGAAGGGAAGCGGCCAGCAGGAGAATGCGCCCCCGGCCGGCCGATCACGGCTAGGTTTAGGCCGCTTGGTCGGACTCGCGGTCGAACTCCTGTTCGAGCCGGCAGTAGGTCTCTAATGACTCGATCAGGTTCTCAACGAGAAGCAGCCTCAAATAGAGGGAATCCAGCTTTTCCTTCACAGCGAGTGGTCTGGCCGTCAGGGCGTGGGAGGGGACTTTCTTCGCAGCCATGGTATACATGTACTAGGAGTACCATAAGACTAGCAAGACCCACCCGATGTCATGGTGATAGGTATCTTGCGGGGAGCGTCCTGGAACATTTGTAGGTGTATACACTTACACTACTGGCAGGCTTAAGCGGCGGCCACCGCCTGCGTGGTAGAATCGGCAATCGTCTTCATTTCTCAGTTCGATGGATTTCCTCGAAGGGCTCAATCCACGCCAGCGGGAGGCTGTCTGTCACTCTGACGGGCCACTGCTCATCCTTGCCGGCGCCGGAAGCGGAAAAACCAGGGTCATCACGCATCGGATTGCCTACCTGATCGCCGCTCATCGCGTGCCGCCGGAGGCGATCCTGGCGGTGACTTTTACGAACAAGGCCGCTGATGAGATGCGGGAGCGCGTTTTGTCGCTGATCGGCGGTCTCGGTTTTTGGACCGCGCCCCTGATCTCGACGTTTCACTCCTTCTCTGTCAGAATGCTGCGGCGCGACGGCGCCCGTCTGGCGGACTTGCGTCCTGGTTTCAACTCGCGTTTCACCATCTACGACGAGGATGAGCAACTTGCCGTCGTTAAGTCAGTATTCCGTCAGTTTGGCCTCGACGAGGAGTTCATGCAGTACCGCACCGCCCTGTCGAGAATCAGCTACGCCAAGAACCACCAGGAAACCGCCGAAGACCTCTACAAAAAGCCCGATCCGAAACTTCAGAAACTCGCGTCCGTTTTCGCGGAATACGAAGGCCGGCTCCGGCAGGCCAACGCTCTCGATTTCGACGACCTTCTTCTGGAAGCGGTCCGCCTGCTCAACTACGACGTGGAAACCTTGCGCGACTACAATGAGCGCTTCCAGCATGTGCTGATCGATGAGTACCAGGACACCAACCGGAGCCAATACGACTTGATCCGGCTGCTCACAGCCGTCCGCCAGAACGTGTGCGTCGTCGGCGACGAAGACCAGTCGATCTATGGCTGGAGGGGCGCGGACATAAGGAACATTCTCGACTTCGAACGTGATTTTCCGGACGCCCGCGTGATTCGCCTCGAACAGAACTATCGGTCGACAAAACACATCCTCGCGGCGGCCGGCGCTGTCGTCTCGCACAACGAGCAGCGCAAGGGGAAATCGCTCTGGACCGACGGGGAACAGGGCGATCTGATCGGCTTCTACCAGGCCGAGGACGGCGAACAGGAAGCGCTCTTCATCGCCGACCGGGCACGGCGCATCCTCGCGCAGGAACCTTCCGATCGGGTCGCAATCCTCTACCGGACCAACTCGCAATCGCGGCAGATTGAAGAGGCGTTGCGGCGCTATGGGCTCAAGTATCTTGTAGTGGGCGGGCTGAGTTTCTATCACCGGGCGGAGATCAAAGACGCCCTGGCCTACCTGAAGGTGATTCTCTCTCCCGATGACTCGGTTAGCCTTCTGCGCATCATCAACACGCCAGCGCGCGGAATCGGCCGCACTACCACCGACCAAATCGAACGCTACGCGTTGGGGAAGAAAATCAGCTTTTGGCAGGCGATCGGCCGGATGCTGGATGAAAAGCTGTTCCCCACCCGTGCTGAAGCCGCCTTGTTGGGTTTCCGCCCGCTCATCGAAGATCTAAGGCGGGCGGCGGAAGGCGAGCCGATTCACAGGGTCCTCGAGATGGTTCTCGAACGTACCGGCTACCGGCAGACGCTCAAGAGGGACGAGTCCCCTGATTCCGACACCCGGCTCGAGAATTTGAACGAGCTACTCAATGCCGCCGCTGAAGCGGCAGAACGCGGTGAAACGGTCGCCGAGTTCCTGGATCATGCCGCGCTCGTCGCCGAGGTGGACGAACTCGATGCCCGCGCGCCGGTTCTGCTGTTGACGCTCCACAACGCCAAAGGGCTCGAGTTCCCCTCCGTCTTTATCGCGGGAATGGAGGAAGGACTTTTCCCGCACAGCCGGTCGGTGAACTTCCCGTCGATGCTCGAGGAAGAGCGCCGGCTCTGCTACGTCGGCATGACCCGTGCCCGGAAGCGCCTGTTCCTGACCTGCGCCCGGCACCGCCGCCGCTACGGTGGAGGCCAGCTTCAACAGGGGACGCCCTCGCGTTTCCTCGCGGAAGTGCCGCCGCAGCTTCTGGAGAATCTGGGACGGCGCGGCGACATCCCACAACTCGACCTGTTTCTCGAACAGCGAGTTGTTCGCGAAAGCGTGCAGCGGACGGCGTATACTGGAAAAACATATAATTCCGTGGAGCACATCCGGCAGTTCTTTGCTTCCCGGAATGACGCTCAGACCGAGGCGTCCGACCGGCGGCAGGAACCGAAACCGGCTGCTCCGGCGAAGGCCCAGGCAGCGGGCGGCGCGTTGGCGCGGAAAGCCGGGATGCGGGCGGGTTCTACGATCACGCACCCAAAGTACGGCAAAGGCACCGTAGTCCGACGGGAAGGCGACGGCGACGACGCCAAGATCACAGTCAATTTCCCGGGATACGGACTCAAGAAACTTGTTGCGAAATACGCTGGATTGAAAACGGAAGAATGAACACCAAAAAAGTCACCGACAAGCTGGAACGGAAAAAGCTGAAGCGCACGGCCCGGAAGAAGGCTGCCCCGAAGCCGAAGCGCGCCTCGGGCGTGGCCCGCGGCTCGACGAAGCGAAAGGTCGCGAAGATGGTCAAGGGCCAGCGCAAGAGATAAGCGGCGGCCGGAGGCGGGCCGGTCCGCCTCCCGCTTTCCAAGTCATGGGCCAGCTTCTCCGCACCAAGAGCATCGAGGCTCTGATCGCTTCCTCCGAGCAGGAGGGCAGACGGCTCCGGCGAACGCTCGGTCCGTGGAGCCTCACCGCTCTGGGGATCGGTGCGGTGATTGGGTCGGGTATTTTCATCCTGACGGGCACGGCGGCGGCGGGGGAAACGCTTGCGTTCCGCTCCGTCCTCCACGCGCCCGTCCTCGACTTGCTGATCCACGGTCCGGACGCCGTGTCCACGATCGGCCGTCCCGGGGCGGGGCCCGCCATCACGCTGTCATTCATCCTGACCGCGCTGGCATGCAGTTTCGCGGCGCTCTGCTACGCGGAACTGGCCTCCATGATCCCCATCGCCGGCAGTGCATACACCTATTCCTATGCGACGCTTGGCGAGATCTTCGCCTGGGTGATCGGCTGGGACCTAATCCTCGAATACGCAGTCTCCAACATGGCCGTAGCCGTGGGCTTTTCAGCCTATCTCAACGACTTCCTCGAAAGCATGCTCGGCTTTCAGTTGCCCAAACAGCTCTCCGCTCCGATGATCTCGGGCGGGCAGTTCACTGGA
>DATIFQ010000445.1:0-5566 GCA_035455185.1 Bryobacteraceae bacterium
TCCGGATCGCGTCTCATCGCTTCGCGCAAGGCGGCAGCCGCTTCGGCGTACCGTTTCTCAGAGGTCAGCGCTTGACCCCAGGCGGCAGACGCAGCCCCGAACGCAGGATCGGCCTTTACCGCACGCTCGAAGGCGGCGGCCGCCGACGCCGGATCACCCGCGGCGCGCCCTTCTAATAGTGCTCGCAGCGCTGCCTCGTTAGACGTGCCGTAGGGTTCGGCTTTCGGATCGATCTGTCGCGCGATGGTGTTTGCCGCGGTCAGCAAGGTCGGTCCCGCCGCCGTGAGTGTCCTCGACGTCTTTACGGAGGCGACTTCTTCCACCGATCCTTTCACTACCAGACGCCCCTTTCGGCGGTAGAAGTAACCATGCAGGATGTGCGTCGCCCCCGTCGCCGCTGCGTCCGCCCGCGTCGCCACGCGTATGGGCCGGACGACGCCGCTGCGCCGCAATTGCCCGGCCAGAACTTCGGCGAAAGCCGTGGCCATCCAGTCGTCCGACTTGTCAGCGCCGAGGTTCTCGAAGGCAGGGATGGCGAGCCGTTGGACGGGTGCGGGTCTCCGGTTGCACGACGAGGCCCCAACCGCGACTAATATGGCGGCGAGAAGCCCGAACCGGAATGGAGTAGCCGCTCCTGTCCTCTCAGAGGACACGAAAGTCCTTGGTCATCAACTCCTGGAATTCGGGGAGCGCCTGGAGGGCTGCAAACTCCGGTTCTTCGATGAACTTCTTGCGGTCCTTGAAGCCCTCTTCAAGCGACTTGCGGATGTACTCCAGTGCGCGCTCATTCATTCCCGCCTGCGCGTACGTCTTGGCGAGGAAGTAGTGGAATGTCGCGCGCTCGGCGACCGTCCGCTCCTGGAGCAGAACGCCGTGGGTGCTGCGATGCTCGAACACTTCCGGGTCGATCGCTAAGGCCTGCTGGTAAGCCTTGAATGCGTCCTTGTACTTTTTCCGCGCGAAGTACGCCGTGCCGAGATTGCTGTAAATGGAGGCCGAATTCGGGTTCAATTTCAGCGCCCGGTTGTATTCCTTGATCGCACGGCGGTAACTTCGCTGCGCGTAAAACACCGCTCCCAGGTTGTTTCGGGCTTCCGGGTACTTCGGGTTCAGCTTGAGCGACTTTTCGTAGCAGCGCTTGGCCGTGCCGAGCTGCATCATCTGGTGGTACGCAATGCCGATCTTGTTCCAGACAACAGGCGTCCGAACAGGTTCCTGCTCATAGGCCTCAATCGCCTCCCGGTACATCTTGCGGGCCATGAACACGTCGCCGCGTTTTTCCGGCGTCAAAGGGGTATCGGGTTTCGCAGTGGGAGGAGGATTTGGGGGCTCGAGCGCGGTGGTCTGTTCCTGAGCGACAGGTGCTGTCTGGCATACCACCGGAAGCGCCGCCGCCATTGCCACGACCATGAACAACAGATTTGCGGTCGTCACGGCCCACCTCCTGGCTTTATTTAAACACATCCAGGAATCGGCGGAACAGACTCTTTTTTCCTTCTTTTGGCTTGGATTGTTCCTGCGGCTTCGCCGCGGACACGGACTGGCCGGCCTGGGCTGACTGGCGTTGTTGGACCCTGGCCTGGACGACCGGTCCGGTCTTACCCCCAGCCGAGGGGGTCTCCCAACCCGAGATCTGCGTCGCGGTGAGCACCCCGCCACCATGGAGGCGGCACGTTTCTACCGGCTGGGTACCCGCCAGAAACGCCTGCAACTGCGGCTTCGGGCAGGCTGAGGTCGCCAGGCCGCCGGTCAGCGGATCAATCTCGACCATCACGATGCCGTCGGGCGGTTCGAAGGACCGGGCGTTGCGGTACTCGCGATGCTGATGCGCGCGCTTCATGAACTCCGTCCAGATCGGCAGCGCCGAGCGCGCGCCTTCGAGACCGAGCTCCTGGTTGTCGTCGAAGCCGACCCACACCACGCAGATGAGTTTCGAAGTGAAGCCAGCGAACCAGCCGTCGCGCGAGGTGCCCGTCTTGCCGGCCGCGGGGAGCGTGAAGCCGCGGCCGCGTACGCCCGCCGCGGTGCCGCTGCGCATAACCTCTTGGAGCAGGTCCACCATCTCGTAGGCCACCCGCGGATCGAGCACGGCCTCTGTCTGCGGCGTGTAGTTGTGCATGATCCGGCCCTTGTCGTCACGGATCAGCCTGATCCAGTATGGCTTCACATGCACGCCCTGGTTTGCGAACACCGTGTAAGCTCCGGCGACCTCGATCGGCGTGACCTCATAGGCCCCGAGGGCTACCGCCGGCGTCGGCTGGATGCGCAGGTTCATGCCGGCCCGCCGCGCGACGTCGACCACGGAGTCATACCCGGCCATCTCGGCCACTTTCACCGTCGGCACGTTCATCGATTTCGAGATCGCTTGCCGAACCGTGACCGTGCCCCGGTACTCCTCCTTGAAGTTCCCGGGCGTGTACGGTTTGTCGTCGAACCAGAACGTGGTCGGCTCGTCAACCACCGTGGTCAAGGGGCTGAAATCCGGTAACCTGCCCTGGAGGGCGGCCTCGAGCGCGGCCGCGTACACGAAAGGCTTGAAGGCGGAACCGGGCTGGCGCTTGGCGAGCGCCCGGTCCAACTGGCTGACTCCGTAATTCCTGCCGCCGATCAGCGCCTTGATCTCGCCGGTCAGCGGATCTAGGGCCACAAGCGCCACTTGTGCCTCCGGCAAATTCGGGTTTCTCTTACGCCGCCGCTGAAGTTGCTGGTCCACCTCCTGCAAACCGATCCGCACCGCCTCGTTGGCGTCGCGCTGAAGGTTGAGGTCAAGGGTCGTATAGATCCGGTAGGAGCTGGTCTGGAAGTCGTGGTCCTGGAAACGTTCCTGCAATTCGTCGTTCACCAGGTCCACGAAATATGGCGCATCGGACGATCCACCGCCGCCCCGGACCACCGTGAGCGGGGATGAGGCTGCTGCCGCGTAATCCTGGTCACTGATGTAGCCGTTCTCCCGCATGAGCGCCAGAACCACGTTACGGCGGCCCCGTGCGCGGTCCGGCCAGCGAATCGGGTTGGTGAAGCTCGGGCGCTGGATGAGCCCCGCCAGGGTGGCCGCCTCGGCCACCGTCAGATCACGGATGTCCTTGGCAAAGTAAGCCTGCGCCGCTTCCCCGAAGCCGCGAATGGCGAAGCTGCCCTTCCGGCCAAGGTCGACCTGGTTGGCGTAGTACTCGAAGATCTGCTCCTTGGTGAGCTTTTGCTCGAGGTGCAGGGTAATCAGCACCTCGGCCGCCTTGCGGCGCCACGTCTTTCGCTGGTCGAGCCACAGGCTGCGCGCGAGCTGCATGCTCAGCGTCGAGGCGCCCTGTTCTTTCCGGCCCTCCTTGAGATCAACGTAGGCGGCCTTGATAATCCGCAGGGGGTCGAAGCCGGAATGCTGGAAGAACCGCTTGTCCTCGGCCGAAACCACTGCGTTCACAAGTTCCTTGGGTATGTCCTGAAAGGCGACCAGGCGGCGCTTCTCGCGGTTTTTGTCGAACAGGTTCGTGATCAGTTCGGGCTCCAGCATGTACTGCCTCCGCTCGGTGTTGTCCCGGAGCGAGATGATTTGTGAGACGCGGCTGCCCGAGAATCGAATCACACCGGCTTCCTGGTCGAAGTACGAATCCGGACCGGGAAAGATCTCTACGGCGTCCGGCCGGAGGTGATACCAGCCAAGCGGGTTCGTACGGCTCTCCGAATAGCCGCTGCGGCGGAGCAGGTTGACTACCTCGTCGGCCGTGAGCGAATCGCCAGCCGAAACGACGGGCGGTCCGGCGAAGATCATCGAGGTGTTTTGGAAAGGCCCGATATTGAGCTTCCGGTCGATGAGGCGGGAGTACCGAAGGTAATAGAACGTGAACGTCCCCAACGAGAGCGTCCCAAACAAGACCGTGAGCGTCAGAAGGATCTTGCCGGCGGGGTGCATCAGGAAGCGGACCAGGAGGGCCTTGCGGGGAATCTGAAATCGTATGCCCAAACGTGTTCGCCTCGATTGATATTTTCTCAGAACGCGCGGCGGATTTCAGACTCCGGGCGCGCGGTTCCCGCCGCGGCGGGAAGCTAACCGCCGTCGGCAGTCGGCCGGAAGTGCAAGTCGACCGTGTAAAGCGGAAGATCCACCGGCACTATGTAAAGGACCTCGATGCGAATCTTGCCGGGCGTGCGGCGGACTCGGACCTGATCTGCCCTGACCGGCAGGCCGAGCCGCGCCGCCTCGTTGACCACCCGAACACGGAGAAGATCGTCAGGCGCTTCGATCGTGGACCTGCGTTGGGCGGTCTCTTCGAGGAACTGCTGCAAACGAAAGTTGCTGACGTACACCGGCACAAGCCGCGCGGCGAACAACCCGAGCGCCGCCAGCACCGTCACCCCGCCCGCCGTCCGCCAGTGCCGCGCTTCGATGGCCACGTTCCAACGATCTCCCAGAGCGAGTATAGCGCCCCGGCGCGTCACCTGAAATTATCCACCAGCATCAGATCGGCGTTGGATTGCTCTTGCAGCGGGTAGATAACGGACCGGCCGTCGGGCGCCACGGTGAGCCCGTAGGCAGTGCGTCTCTCAATTTTGGCGATCTCCGCACTGGTGCGGCTGGCAAAACGGAAGAACTGAAGAGAAACGCCGCCAAGTGGTTCCAACGGTCGGAGAAAGTAGATTCCGTCCTGCCGGACGGCGAAAGCCCGCTGCGTGACAGAATCGAGAACCTTGGCCTCTTCACCACCCCCGACGGGTGCCCTCCAGAGTTCCGACGGGGTGGTCATCACTTTCAGGTAGTAGACATCCTTGCCATCCGCGGATTCGAAGGGGATGGCCCCGCCTTGCCTCGTCACCTGCACCGCCTCTCCGCCGTCCGACGGCATCCTCCAGATCTCATACCGGCCCGTTCTGTTTGACGCGAAATAGATACTCTTACCGTCCCGGGAAACGCTGGGGTAATACTCGTTTGCCGGGCCGGTGGTAAGCCGCTTCGGCGCGCCGCCTTCCGCATCGATGACCCACACATCGAAGTCGCCCTCTTTGTTGGACTGGAAGGCGATGCGGCGGCCGTCCGGGAACCACCGGGAGGCATGGCTGAACGGGAGCGAGGTCACCCGGACTGCGTTGGAGCCGTCGGGGTCGCATGTCCAAATCTCGCCGTCTGCCGAGCGAAGGGAGGTGAATGCGATTCGTCTCCCGTCCGGAGAATACTGTGGGTCAGTGTCCCACTGAGTGGAAGGCGTGATCCGGTGGGGAAGAGTGTTCTCGCGAGGGGATATCTCCATCCGCCACAGGTTGTAAGCAACGCTCACCGCGGCGTACACGAGGCGGCGCCCGTCCCTCGAGATTTGAGGGTGGACCGCTTTCTCGGCGGGCAGCGCCAGCGGCCTCGGCTCCCCGGCCCCGGAGATTGCCACTCTCCAAAGTCCCTTCTCGCCGGCAAAACCTGCAGAAAACACAACCTCGCGGCCATCCTCGGTCCAGGCCGGGTAGTTGATGGCGCGCTGCGGCAGGATGAGGCGCCGTGGCTTCCCGACAGTCCTCAGGTCACCCGAAACGGAAAGAAACTGGAGCTCATTGACGCCTGCGCCGGGACTTCGAATGAATGCCA
>DATIFQ010000446.1:0-6267 GCA_035455185.1 Bryobacteraceae bacterium
CAGCGCGCGGTTGATGCCGGGATGGTAACGCCACATGTAACCCATTTGCACCAAAAGGTTCTTCTTCTCTGCCGTCGCGAGCAGCGAGTTGAGATCCTTCAAATTGTCCGCCGGCGGCTTCTCGAGGTGCAGATGCTTGCCGGCTTCGAGTGCCAGCTGCCCGTGCCCGGCATGCTGTGGCACGCCGGACTCCACCGCCACTACCCGGATCGTCGGATCTTCCAGCAGTTCCCGTTCGGACAGGATCCGCACGTCAGCCTTTTCGAATCTCGCGCGGATCTCCGCGTCGGCCTCGCAAACTCCCGCGAGTTCCCATCGCGGCGACCCCCGCACGACGACGCTCTTCTCCCACGCATGAGAATGGCTGGCTCCGAGGAATCCAATCCGTATACGATCGGCGGCGGCGTTCGCGGCCACTGCGCCGAGCATGGAAGCAACGAAGGCCCTTCGATCCATGGTCACGATGTTAACCCAAACGGCGCGGTTGCTTGCGCGCTTTCCGGTTCTGTCCAGTCCGCATGCTAAACTCATGAATTATATGGCTGCCAAAGAGAAGAAGCCGAAGGAGCCGATGCCTCCGCTGAAGGACTGGCTTCCCTCGGTCGCGCTGGGATGGCTCATTCCCGGTGGAGGACACTTCCTGCTGAAGCGTCGGGTGCGAGGTACGCTGCTGCTGTGCGCGGTCGCCTTGACGTTCCTGTTCGGACTGATGATGCGCGGCGTCCTGTTCCAGCCGAAGACCGGTGACCTGCTCACGACCATCATCTACTGCGGCGGTTTCCTTGGGAATCTCGCCTCCGGAATTTTCTATCTGCTGACGGTCTGGCTCGGATACGCGCAACCGGATGTCGCCGGCCACGTACACGACTACGGCACGAAATTCCTCGTGACCGCCGGCCTGCTGAACGTGCTGGCAATGGTCGACGCTTTCGAAATCGCCGCCCGGAGGAAAAGCTGATGCCGAAGGTCAATCTGTCGCACTTTGAGGCGGCCCTGCTGTTTGCTTTCTTCACTTCCATCGTTCTCGGTGTGGTGACGAAGAAGACCGACCGCGAGCGCCTGATGTACGGACTCAAGAGCTTCGGCTATTTTCTACTCGCTCTCCTCTCGATCGGCTGGCTCATGCGGCTGGGCCACGGGTAATCCACTCTATGCTTAAACCGGAAGAGGTTGCGCTGTTCGCCGCAGCGCGGGAAAAGCTGTACTCAGCGGCGATCGGAGACGTCCTCGATTCGATGGATCTTCACCGTAACTTTCTGCCCGCCCGGATTCGTCCGCTCACGCCCGACATGGTCGTTGTCGGCAAGGCGGCGCCGGTGGTCGTGTCCGACGGCATCGGCACAGGGGACCGGCCCGCCGGCAAGCTGCTCGAGGCTCTGGATTCGCTTTCCGAGGGCGATGTCTACATCACGAACGGAGGCTCCAGCGAGTATGCGCTTTGGGGCGAATTGCTTTCCACCCGGGCGACCCACTTGAAGGCCGCCGGCGCCGTCATGAACGGCCACCACCGCGACACCGCCGGAATTCTCTCAGTAGGGTTTCCGACGTTCTCCTGGGGCGCTTGGGCGCAGGACATCCGCTATCGAGGTGTTGTGGTGGATTGGAACGTGCCGATCGAAGTTGGCGGCATCCCTGTTCGGCCTGGCGACATCGTTTTCGGTGATCGAGACGGCGTACTCGTGGTGCCCGCGCGCCTGGCCGAGGCCGTTTTCCGCCTGGCACTCGAGAAAGTCGAGACCGAGAACAAGGTTCGCGACGCCTTCCGCCGTGGAATGCCCGCCGTTGAAGCCTGGGATACCTACCGGGTAATGTAGCGGCGGGGAGTGCTTCTCTCAGACAAGCGCACCGATATCTATGAGGTACATCTGCCGCCCGTTGCCCCCATGCGCTGAGTCGATGATGATCTTCTTTCCGCCTGCGCTGGACCTTGGATGCGTATCGCACCGCCATTCTCGGGTGTACTCGGGCGGCGAGTGGAAACTTCCCAAAGGCACGCGCCGTCCGGTCGCGACTTCGTAGAGGTACACGTTCTGATTGCGCTCCTTGTCGGGGTAGGTATCGTTGAGAATCCAGCGGTTGCCGGGCAAGTACGTGCAGTGGCCGTTCACTGTCATTACCTCCGGGCCCACCACTTCGACTTTGTCGGTCAGGTCCTCGTAAAGGTAGAACTTCTCGCCGTGTGACGGGTGCCACGCCCACGCCAGAACATGCTGCGGATCCCGCCAGATGAAGTGCGACGTTTTTCCGTACGGATCGATCACATGGAGCTTCCCACCCTCGCGGTTGGCAGTGAACATTCTCGTGGCGAAGCTCCGGCCCTCCTTTTTACCGCGCCAGCGGTGGAGAAAAATGAACCGCGAGCCGTCCGGCGAGATCAGCAGATGGTTGAACCAGTGTTTGGCGCCGGTCCAGTCGCCGTGCGGGTTTGGCGCGTTCAGGACCTTTTCCACCGAGACAATGAGCTTCTGCGCTCCAGTCTGGAGGTCAACCCTCCAGATGCCTGAGGTCTTCGGTGCTAGGACGTTTTCGTTTGGGTCGGGAAGCCCGGCGTAACCGTATCCCGGGCGGGTGTCGTTGAGACGCCGGAAGTCGGTTGTGATCGCCCAGCGTCCGTCCGGCGCGACGGAATACACAGACGACTCCAACGTCCGCTTCTTTCCCGTCTTCACGTCGAGAATGTGCGACACGAACCGCCCATCTATCCGGTCGTTCCAGATCACCTCGCTCGCCGACCCCGGCAACCATTGCAGCATCGAGCCCTGCTGCCAGTTCCAGGCGCGGCTTTCGCCCAGTTCAGTCCACCGGTCCCCGTCGTCGAGATCGACCATCCCGACCTTGATGCTGTCGTTGGCCTTCGGCGAGCGGTGCTCGAAATCGACCTCCATTCCAAGTGCGTACCGGCCCGACGGATCGAACTGGAGCTTATCGTAGTAACCGAACCAGTGGAATTTCGGCCCCCGCGTGATGGCCCTCACAGGGGCCGTGCTATGCGCCCGGGCTCCCGCGGCGATACCTGCCATCGCGAGGAGACGGCGGCGTGTGAATGCGTGGATCATGGCTGCCTCCCCCGAGCCACTATAATAAAAGGAAACCCCTCCAATGAAGAGTTTTTACATCGAGACATTCGGCTGCCAGATGAACGTGCATGATTCCGAGAAGGTGATCGGCACGCTCGTCGCGCGGGGCTACCGTCAGGTGGAGACTCCCGAGGAGGCGGAACTTGTCCTTTACAACACTTGCAGCATCCGTGACAAGGCCGAGCAGAAGGTCTTCAGCCGGCTTTCACAATTCAAGCGAAGCGGGAACGGCAAGGTTTTCGGCGTCCTCGGATGCGTCGCACAGCAGGAGGGGGAGCGTATTTTTGAGAAAGCGCCGCACGTAGGGCTTGTGTGTGGTTCCGCCAGCTATAACCGGCTGCCTGAGCTGTTGGTGCAGATCGAGAGCGGCGGCCGGAGGGTCACCGGGCTGGACCTCGACACCGATGACACTTTCGAGACACCGCTAACCCGCCGCGACAACCCCCACCGCGCCTTCATCACCATCATCGAAGGCTGTGACAAGTCCTGCGCGTACTGCGTCGTGCCCTACACCCGCGGCCCCGAGCGGAGCCGCACCAGCGCCTCGGTGATGGAAGAGGCGCGGCAACTCGCCCTGGCGGGCTACACCGAGGTCCAGCTTCTCGGGCAGAACGTCAATAGCTATCGGGACCCCTCGGCCTGGGACTTCGCGACGCTTCTCGCTCGCATCGCCGAGATTCCGGGGTTGCACCGCGTTCGCTTCACAACCTCGCATCCCCGCGACTTCGGCAAGGAGATCGTTGACGCAATCGACGCAAATCCGGTTCTGTGTGACCAGGTTCATTTGCCTGTGCAGTCCGGCTCGACGCAGGTTCTCGGCCGGATGCAACGGCTCTATACTCGCGACGAGTACATGCGCCGCATCGAGTGGATGAAGAGCGCCCGGCGGAGTATCGCCATCTCCACCGATATCATCGTGGGCTTCCCCGGGGAAACCGAGGCGGACTTTGAGCAGACGCTCTCCCTCCTGGACGAAGTCGAGTACGATTCCGTTTTCAGCTTCAAGTATTCGCCGCGCCCGAACACTCCGGCTCTGCGACTCGACGGCCAGATCCCCGAGGAGGAGAAGGGAAGGCGTCTGACCATCGTCCAGGAAAAACAGCGGGCCATCCAGATCCGCCGGAACACGCGCGTTGTCGGTTCGGTGCAGGAGGTGCTCGTTGAGGGCTACAATCACGCCACGTGCCAGTGGATCGGGCGTACCTCACAGAACCGTTTGCTCAATTTCACTCACTCGAACGGGGACGGTAAGTCGCTCCTGGGCGGCTACCTCCCGGTGCGAGTGACTCGCGCCGGTCCCAACTCGCTCGCCGGAGAAAGCGTGCTCTAATGAGAAGAGGGGGAACGCCGTGGAAGTTGAGATGAAGATCCGGGGGCTAATGATGGATCCCGTCACGAATATGCCGATCGTGATTCTCAAGGACGTCAACGGCAGCTCGATCCTACCCATCTGGGTCGGCATCTACGAGGCAAACGCCATCGCACTCGAGATCGAAAAGGTCACGACACCACGCCCCATGACGCACGACCTGATCCGCACCGTGCTCACGGGGCTCGAAACGGGCGTACAAAAGGTGGTCGTAAGCGAACTGAAAGAAGACACCTTCTACGCTGTGATCTGGCTTGAAAAGGATGGCCGGTTGATCAGTGTCGACTCCCGCCCCAGTGACGCGTTGGCACTAGCGCTTCGTGTGGACTGTCCCATCTACGTCGAGGATTCAGTTCTCAGTTCTTCGAAAGCGGTGAGCGCCGTGACCGACAAGGTGAACAACGAAGAGTTGCGCCGCTGGCTTGAGGGGTTGAACGACGAGGACCTGGGCCGCTATAAGATGTGAGTCTTCCACCTACCGAGACGCTCGAACGGCTGGCGGCGGCCGGCATTCAGTTGTTACCCACCTCAGACATCGCGACGCATTACGTCTTCGAGCGCGGCGGATTCGTCGCCATGGTAGAGCGCTTGGATCATGGATTCGGTACGATCGGCAGCCCCGGCTTGCTCACCGAGTGGGGATTTGCGGCGTTGGTCTGGAGGCAGGGGAAACCCTGGTTCGTCGCGAAAGCTCACGAGTATCCTGTCAAGGATGAACAGGTTGAAGAGGCCCGGCGCTTTGCGGCCGACCTTGAAGCCGCCCTCCGCTAACGATTTCCGGTTCTTCTCGTCATAGACGGTATGAATGGAGGCGCCCTCATACGCTGGCGGCAGGGACTGATAGGGCTTGGGCTGGGCGTAATGACAATTCTGGCGATTCAATACGACCGGCCTAACTCCCTGCTACCTGAACCGGCCCGCCGGTTTGTGCAGTACTACCACCATTTGGGAGAAACCGATTGGAAAGTGCCCTACTGGGAGAGGGTTGCGATCAGCCTGGTCCTGGCGCGGTGCCAGGACCAGGCTGAGCCGAAAACCGCGGTCACTTCTTCTTTCTGATACCTTTCTTTGCTGCGGGAGCCTTCTTCACGGGGGCCGGCCATCCGGCAACCTTCGCCTTATCCACATCGAAGGTCAGCATGAACGGGTCCTTCGTGAATTCGCTGGCCACGCCCTCAAACTCGATCTCGGTGCCAGGCTCCGCGACCCCGGCCATCGCCTCGTCGAGCTTCAGCGTGACCTCGGGGGTGGACGCGTCGCTGATCGCCAGCACCAGTTCCTTCGGGTTCTTGGCCGGAGATTGAGACACGAGCTTGCCCTTGAACTTTGTAACTCCCGAGGCGCCACCCGGTAGCCCGGCGCCCTTCACGCTGCCCTCCCAGTACTGCGGGCCGTTCGGACCAATGAGTTCCGAACGGACGTTCAGCCAGAGCGCCAGCATCGGGTTCGACCGCTTGAGTTCCTCTTCCTTCTCCAGCGCAACCTCGTAAGAACTCTTGATCTTGAAGCCCTCCGGCGGCGTGGCGCTCGTCTTGGCAGCCTGACGAAGTGCATCGATGCCCTCGGCCGAACCGTGGAAGGAATTGTAGACTTTCTCGAAGTACTTGTTGATCTCGGTGCGGCCTTGAGCGCTCAATGCACCGGGACCCTCATACGTGGAGGCGCGGGCGAAGTGAAAGAGAGCCTGGGCCTGTTTCTCCGCCACTCTCTGGGACACCAGCACCGTGCCGAGCCAGTAGGAGACCTCCCCGGCATTCGGGTTGTCTTTCAGACTTTCTTTGAAGTGTTTCTCGGCGGCGGGGTAATCCTTCTGTTGCATCG
>DATIFQ010000447.1:0-36413 GCA_035455185.1 Bryobacteraceae bacterium
TTCACGCACTCCAGGAAGTTGGCCCAGTGAGCCATGTTGGTGTTGTTGGAGGCCTTCTCGTTCACCGCCGCCAGCTCGGAGCCCGGCTCAGGCACGACCCGGTATTCGGTACGGTCCACAAACAGGGTTCCCTTGGTGCCGTGGAAGAGGATGCCGCCGCCCTTGTTGAACATCGACTGCCCGTTGCCGTTCCGGTTTTCGTACGTGGCGATGACGCCGCTCGGGTACTCGTAGGTCACCTGCAAGGTATCCGGAGTGTCGCGGTTGTCCTGCAAATAGTACTTGCCGCCGAGAGCAACGATGGCTTTCGGCATCTCTTCCTTGAATGCCATCTGCACGATGTCGAGCCAGTGGATACCCCAGTCGGTCATCATGCCGCCGGCGTAGTCCCAGAACCAGCGGAAGTGCGAGAAAGCGTTTGGGTCGACGCCGAACCGGTTCTTGTTGAAGGCGTGTTTCGGCGCTGGCCCGAGCCACATGTCCCAATCGAGGCCCTCGGGCGGATCCGTGTCCGGCGGGTTGCCGATGCCTTCCGGCTTCGCCAGTCCGTAGTTCCAGGTGCGAACGAAGGTGACTTTGCCGAGCTGGCCGGTCCGGACGATCTCGCAAGCGCGCTGGAAGTGGACGCCGGAACGCTGCATCGTGCCGCTCTGTACGACGCGGTTGTATTTCCGCGCCGCTTGGACCATCTTCAGCCCTTCATCCACAGTGCAGCAGACAGGCTTCTCGACGTAGATGTCCTTGCCGGCCTTGCATGCTTCGACGGTCATGTAGGCGTGCCAATGGTCCGGCGTGGAGATGCAGACCACGTCGATCGACTTGTCGGCAAGGACGTCGCGGAAATCCTTGACGGCTTTCGCGCGGCCACTGCTCCTGGCGACGGCAGCTTCCAGGTTCGGCTGGTAACAGTCGCAGACCGCGACCGGTTCGAGGCCGGGCTGTTTCATGGCAACGTCAAGGTTACCGATGCCCATGCGGCCCATGCCGATGAACGCGGCGGCAATTCGATCGTTGGCGCCGCGCACATTGGAACTGAGAACAGTAGTGCTGAGGACCGCTCCGGCGGTCTTTAGAAAATCCCTGCGGTTGGAGTCTTGCATGAAACCTATCCTTTGACAACGATATTCACGAGCTTGTCCGGCACGACGATAACCTTCATCACTTGCTTTCCGTCGGTGAAGGGCCGGACCCTTTCATCCGCCAGCGCCTTCGCCTTAAGATCGTCCTGCGGAGTACCGAACGGTACCCAAAGACGGCTCCGCAGCTTGCCATTGACCTGAACGACGACCTCCGCCAAGTCTTCCTTGGCGAGTTCCGGATCGAAGTCCGGCCACGCCTGACGGCAGAGAGGGCCGGTGCGGCCGATCTCCTCCCACATTTCCTCGGCCAGGTACGGGGCGAACGGGGCGAGCAGGAGGATCAGCTTCTCGAGCGCCTCGCGCATCGCGGCGGGCGAGATCTGCGTTTCGGCCGGAGTAAGTTCGTTGACGAACTCCATGACGGCCGCGATGGAGGTGTTGAAGTGCCAGCGGCTCTCGAAGTCCTCGGTGACTTTTCGGATCGTCTGATGCAGCTTGCGGAGAATGCGGCGGTCCGCCTCCGCGGACGGGTCGCCGGTTGCGCCGGCAGACCTGATCCTGTCGGCGTTGCGGGTGACGAAGCGGTAGACGCGGCCAAGGAAGCGGTACATGCCCTCGACGCCGCCGTCCTGCCAGTCCACGTCCTTTTCAGGCGGCGCGGCGAATAGGACGAACAGGCGTGCGGTGTCGGAACCATAGCGCTCGGCGGCGGCGTCGGCGCTGACGACGTTGCCTTTGGACTTCGACATCTTCGCGCCGTCCTTGATTACCATTCCCTGGGTAAACAGGCGCTTGGCCGGTTCGTCGTTCGCAATCATGCCGAGGTCGCGCATCACCTTCGTGAAGAACCTGGAGTAAATCAGGTGGAGGATTGCGTGCTCGACGCCGCCGATGTACTGGTCGATCGGGAACCAGTAAGCGATCTTCTTTGAATCGAACGGAACCTTGTCGTTATGCGCGTCGCAGTAGCGGTAGAAGTACCACGACGAATCGATGAACGTGTCCATCGTGTCCGTTTCCCGCCGGGCGGTGGCGCCGCACTTCGGGCAGGCCACGTTGACGAACTCAGGGACGTTTTCGAGCGGCGAGCGGCCCTTTCCGGTGATCGCGACGTCGAGCGGCAACACCACAGGCAGGTCGCTTTCCGGTACCGGCACCACGCCGCAATGCGGGCAGTGAACGACCGGGATTGGCGTGCCCCAGTAGCGCTGTCGCGAAATGCCCCAGTCGCGAAGGCGGTAGGTAATCGCCGCTTTGCCGAAGCCCTCGCGTTCCGCCTTCTCGTTCATGCGGCGGCGGGCCTCGGCGCTCGGCAGGCCGGAGAACTCGCCAGAGTTTTCACAAACACCGTCGTCGACGAACGCGCCTTTCATCGTGGCTGTGTCGGCCAGTTCGCCGTCCACCGGGCGGATCACCGGACGGACAGGGATGCCGAAGCGGGTGCAGAACTCGAAGTCGCGCTCGTCGTGTGCGGGAACGGCCATGATGGCGCCCGTTCCGTAACCCATCAGGACGAAGTTGCCGATCCAGATCGGTACCTTCTCCCCGTTGTAGGGATTGACTGCGTGCCGGCCGGTGAAGAAGCCGTCCTTGACCAGATCGCCCGGATCGCGGCGGGCGCGGTCGTCGACCATCGCCTTGAGTCGCGCCTGGTCTTCGGACCTGACAAGGCGGGCGGCGAGCGGATGCTCCGGGGCGAGAATCACGCAGGTGGCGCCGAAGATGGTGTCTACGCGGGTGGTGAAAACGCGAATCGGCTCGCCGGTTTCTTCCAGACGAAAATCGGCCTCGGTACCCTCGGAACGCCCGATCCAGTTGCGCTGCATGATGAGCACGCGCTCGGGCCAGCCGCCCTCAAGCTTCTCAATGTCGCGTAGCAGTTCGTCGGCGTAGGCGGTGATCTTGAGGAACCACTGCTCGAGCGAGCGCTGCTCGACTACGGTGGACTCGTGCCGCCAGCAGCAACCGTCCACAACCTGTTCGTTGGCGAGCACGGTGGCGCACTCGGGGCACCAGTTGACGAGCGCGTTGGAGCGGTAGGCCAGCCCGCGCTTGAGCATCTTGAGAAAGAACCACTGGTTCCAGCGGTAGTATTCGGGCTCGCACGTGGACACTTCGCGGTCCCAGTCGTAACTGAAGCCGTACCGCTTGTGCTGCTTCTTCATATACGCGATGTTTTCGAGGGTCCACTCGCGCGGGTGGCGCTGGTTGGCGATGGCGGCGTTTTCGGCCGGCAGGCCGAAGGAGTCCCATCCCATCGGGTGCAGCACGTTGAAGCCGCGCATCCACTTGTAGCGGGCGAGGGCGTCGCCGATGGTGTAGTTGCGGATGTGGCCCACGTGGAGCGTCCCGCTCGGGTAGGGAAGCATTTCGAGCAGGTAATACTTGAGCCGCGAGGGGTCCTCTTTCGCTTCAAAGAGGTTGGCGTCCTGCCAGCGCTCGCACCATTTCAGCTCGATCTGGTTGTGGTCGTACGGCTTTTCCGGCATAGGTTCTTCAGTGTTTCGAGGTTTCGGCGATCGTCGCCGTCCCGGTCGATGGGAGTCTCGAGGATGAAGGCTTTGCTCCTGAGCCGGGGGTGATTCAGGATGCGGCGAAACCCTGGAATTCCAATATAGCCCTCTCCGATGTGCTCGTGCCGGTCCACTCGGGAGCCGAGGGGAGTTTTCGAGTCATTGGCGTGGATGACGTGCACTTTCGCGAGCCCGAGGATACGGTCCGCTTCGCGCACGGTTTCTTCCAGCCCGGCGCGCGTGGCGACGTTGTATCCGGAGGCCAGGCAGTGGGCGGTATCGAGGCAGAAGCCGATCTCGAAACCGACGCGGTCCGATGCGAGACGGCGGAGCTCGGCCAGTTCCTCGAAGCGGCTGCCGATGGCGGAACCGGAGCCGGCGGTGTTTTCGAGGAGAAGGGTAAGCGGCCCACGCAGGCCCTTGGCTGCCTTCACCAGCGACTCCACGAGCGTGCGCATGCCCTGCTCGAGCGTTTGGTTCTTATAGCTGCCCGGGTGAGCGACCAGGTGCTCGGCGCCAAGGGCCAGGGCGCGCTCGATCTCTCCGCGAAACGCGGCGATGGATTGCGCTCGGATTTTCGGATCGGCCGCGGCGAGGTTGATCAGGTAGTTGTCGTGGATGACGAGCGGAGTAAGGTCATGCCGCTCGCAGGTTTCGCGTAAGTTGCGGATCTCATCCGAAGACGGTGTCCGGGCGCGCCACATGCGAGGGCTTGAGGAGAAGATCTGGAAGGTATTGGCGTCGAGCTCGGCCGCGCGCACGGCGGCCTGATCGAGCGACCCGGCGATGGACGTGTGAATCCCGATCCGCAGACGGACCATCGTAACAAAGCGGCGGCCGGCGCCACCGCACGTAGAATGTGGCCGCGGTCCGCGATGACTACGGCTTAGACTTCTCGGCCAGGGTGCGGTGAAGGATGGGGAGAGTGGCGAGGTCTTTGTCCCCGGCGGTTTCTTCCTTGACGGCGATGAGGGTTTCGAGGCTGAGGACGTGCACGTGCACGCCTTGTCCGATGAGCATCTCCACCGAGTGGCGCAGCAGGGCCGTGTAATCGCGCGAGCGGCCGACGGCGCACAGGAGATCGAGCGGGCCGAACCGCGTCATCAGAAGCTGATGGCCCGGCGAGGAGAGGTGCGAGGCTCCCGGCCTCAACCGCTTCTCCGGCTGCGTCCGGTAGTAGGATTCAAGCTCATCCAGCGCGCCGAGAAGCCGCTCGATGTTCGCGTCGTCCCTCGAATGGACGACGTCCAGATCGAATGTGCTTACCGGCGCTCCGTGCAGGACCGCTCCCACTCCACCGACGACGATGAAGTCGACGCCGTGGTTCCGCAGCACCTTGAGGAGAGCGAGGAAGTCAGTCGGCGTCGTTCTCGGCACGAATCCTCTCGACGGATGTGACGAACTGCTGGAGAACTTCGAGGCGCTCAGCGGGGCTCAAGGAGAGCATCCAGCGAATCAGCGTGAGGTCCACGCCGTCCTCGGAAATGGACGGCGCGCCGGGGGCGGTCTCCGGCTGAAGCTCCATGGTTGGATTGTGGCACAGCCAGGTCTGTGCCGGCATCGGTTGTTGTGACGGTTCCGTGCGTGGCACACTGCTTGCAGGAGCGAAGGTGCATTGAAGCTCGCAAGGCTCCGCAGGTGGTCGCAACTCGTTTTCCTTGCCCTATTCTTATTTCTTCTAATCAGAACCGAGTTTCGCGGTTCTTTTGCTGCAACGAAAGGAGATATTCGGCTCTCGTACCCCGTTAGCATCTTCCTGGAAGCGGATCCGCTGGCCGCGGTCACCACGGCGCTGTCCACCGGGGCACTGTACAAGGGCCTGCTGTGGAGCCTGGTCATCCTGATCCCGACGCTTTTCCTCGGGCGTTTCTTCTGCGGGTGGGTCTGCCCGCTGGGGACTTTGCACCACTTTTTCAGCAGCCTGAAGTCCGAAAAGAAACGAGGTAAGCAGAGGCTCGACTCAAACCGCTGGAAACGGTGGCAGAACCTGAAGTACTACATCCTGATCGCAGTGCTCGTGGCGGCGGCCTTCGGAAGCGGGCTGGCGGGAATCCTGGACCCGATCCCGCTTATAGTGCGATCGCTGGCTCTGTCGGTGCTGCCCGCGGTGAACTACGCGCTGAACGCGACATTCGACATCAGCGTGTTGAGCTTCAAGCAGCCCTATTTCCGCCAGGGGTTTTTCTTTGGGCTGCTGCTAGTGGCAATCATTGCGCTGAACTTCCGGATCACGCGGTTCTGGTGCCGGGCTTTGTGTCCGCTCGGGGCGCTGCTCGGACTGGCGTCGCGATGGTCGATCTTGGGTATCGAAAAGCGGGCCAGCCAGTGCGGGGACTGCAACCGCTGCCTGCTCCACTGCCAGGGCGGCGACGACCCGATCCCGGGGGCTACGTGGCGCAAAGCGGAGTGCCACCTGTGCTTCAACTGCGTGGCCGATTGTCCG
Organism: Bryobacteraceae bacterium; assembly: GCA_035455185.1. GTDB lineage: Bacteria > Acidobacteriota > Terriglobia > Bryobacterales > Bryobacteraceae > JAEHDI01. Next base: position 6,036 of record DATIFQ010000447.1, read on the forward strand.
GAGGCGGGCGGCATCCGATTTCGGTTCTTCCCGACGGGGACGGCAACCGCAGTCGCGCCCGATCTCCAGCGGCGAAAGGCTGTGACGGGACTGGTGGCGGGCGTGGCCGCGCTGCCGCTGTTTCGCAGCACGACCGGGCTGAAGTCGGAGCACGACAGCCGGCTCGTGCGGCCGCCAGGTGCGCTCGACGAGAAGAGTTTTCTGGAGCGCTGCATCCGCTGCGGTCAATGCATGAAGGTGTGTCCGAACAACGCGCTGCACCCGACGCTCGCGCAGGCGGGAGTCGAGGGATTGTGGACACCGGTGCTCATCCCCCGTGTGGGTTACTGTGAGGCGAGCTGCACGCTGTGCGGCCAGGTGTGCCCGACGGGGGCCATCTGGGAGGTCACTGGCGCCGAGAAGGGCTGGAGCGTCGAAGGGAACGGCGGAGACGCGAAGCCCGTCCGCATCGGTACGGCATTTTACGACCACGGACGCTGCCTGCCGTGGGCGATGGCTCGGGAGTGCATCGTCTGTGAGGAATGGTGCCCGACTTCGCCGAAAGCGATCTACCTCGTGCCGGCGGAGGTGAAGGATTCCGAGGGCAGCCCCAAACGGGTGCGGCAGCCGTACGTGAACCCGGAACTGTGCGTAGGGTGCGGTGCGTGCGAGTATGCGTGCCCGGTGCTGGACCGGCCTGCGATCTACGTGACGAGCATCGGTGAGAGCCGGTCGCGGAACAACCAGTTCCTGTTAAAGCGGCCGAAGAAAGGGAAGGCATGAAGGGTAGATTGGCGGTCGCCGCTATGTTCGTGATGTTAACGGCGTGCGGGCCGAAGACCGAGACGGCTACGAAATCGTTTTTTCCGGAGACCGGCGAGGCGGCCGGCTGGACCAAAGCGAAGGAGACGCGGACCTTCGAGGCTAAAGACCTCTGGCAGTACATCGACGGGGACGATCAGAAGTACCTGAAAGCCGGCGTCGTGAGGACGCAGACGACCGACTATCGCTATCAGGACAAGATCGACGCGGTGGCGGACATCTACATCATGGGCGCGGCCGATGGCGCGCGGAAGGTGTACGAGACGGAGTCCGGGGAAGGAAGCACGCCGGCGTCCCTTGGCGACGGTGGACGGCTCTACGGGGCAAGCGCGGTTTTCCACAAGGGCCGGTATTTCGTGAGACTCACTGCGTATGAGAGCACTCCTGAGATCGGCAAGGCGCTGCTCGAGTTGGGGAAGTTGATCGAGAAGAGGATCGGAGACTGAGAAGGGAGACGCGAGATGAAGAGGCGAGAGTTCCTGAAGTCGTCGGCGGGGATGGTCGCGGGCATCGGCGTGACACAATCTTGCCGGGCAGTGCAGCCCCGGGCAGTAGAGGAGGCAGCGAAAAAGGTCGGGATGTTGCCCCGGCGGAAACTCGGCGGGAGCGGCAGGGAAATCACGGTCCTGGTGGGCGCGTCGTCCTGGTCGATGGACGCGGTGGAGGCCGGCATCCGCTGTGGAATCAACTTCTGGCACAAGGCAGAGGACTGGAGCGCCGCGGACGTGCCCCAAGCGATCCGCAAGAACCGTGAGGCCCACTATTGTCAGGTCTGTGTGGACCGAGTGCGCGGAAACCACGAGACGGGGGCAATCAACGAGGAGTCGCACTATCAGCTCGTCAGGCAGGCGGTGAAACGGACCGGCCTCGGCTACTTCGACGACATGCAGTTTCACTTCGGCTACCACAGCGTGACGGAGGTGAAGAACAATCACGGCTTCGTGCGCGCGTACGAGCGGCTGAAGAAGGAAGGGCTGGTGAAGCATCTGTGCCTGTCCCAGCACAGCTACAACGGCAACTGGCGCGTGCCCGGAGGCGAGAGTGCGTGGGAGATCCTGACGGCGGTGGTGGATCAGAGGCTTTACGAACACGCACAGATCATTTACACCTACGGCGACGACGCGGCCGCCAACGAATTCTTGGCCATGGCGCGGCGGAAAGGTTTCGGAACGATCGCCATGAAGACGACGCGCGGAGCGAGCCGGATGCTCCAGGACCAAGCCTTCATGAAGACCTTTCCGAAGGGCACGTCGCCGCACCACGCGCTGGCGCGATGGCTGACGACGCGCACGCAGCTCGACGGAGCGGTGATCCACATCAGCGGGCTCGACGAGTTCGCGGACACATGCGCCGGGGCGGGGAAGGCAATGCGCGCGGCGGACACGCGGGCGATCGAGCAGATGACGGTGTACGCCAACGCGGAGGTCTGCCGGCTCTGCAACGATTGTATGAGCCACTGCGCGCACGGTATCGCCGTAGCGGACATCCTGCGGTACGAGAGGTACGCGCTCGACTACGGCGACGGCGAGCGGGCGAGGAAGCTCTACGCGGAGCTTGACCGTCGGGGTGACTCCTGCACGGCGTGCGGAACCTGCCTGCCGCATTGCGGGCAGGGACTGGATATCCCCGGGAAGCTGGTGCGCGTACACTCGCTTCTGGGGTGAGAGGGCAAAGGAGCCGGGGCGTGACGAGACGGGAAGCCTTGACAGCGTGCTTCGGTGCGGCTGCCTTCGCGCCGCCGGCGAAATCGCGGGTGGTGATCGCGCGCGAGCCGAAGCTGGACGCCGCCCGGCTGCCGAAGTTGCTCGACCGCGCGATGCAAGCGTATTTCTCGTGCGATTCGCCTGTAGAAACTTGGAAGAGGATCGTACGACCAAACGAAGTTGTAGGGCTGAAGGTGAACTGCCTGGCGGGGAAAGGCATCTCCACAAACGTGCCGCTAGTGGACGCAATCTGCGAGCGTCTCCGGCAAGCGGGTGTGCCGGTGGGGAACATCGTCATCTGGGACCGGCTCAACGACGATCTGGACAGCGCGGGATTCCGTGTGGCCACGCGGGCGGATCGCATCCGCTGTGCCGGCAATGACGTGCTCGGTTACGAGGGCGAACTGTCTGTATTCGGGAGCGCCGGCAGCCTGATGGCGAAGACCCTGACGCGAGTATGCGACGTGGTGATCAACCTGCCGGTTCTCAAAGACCACGGCATCGTCGGTGCGACCCTGGCACTGAAGAACATGTTCGGCGCCATCCACAACCCGAACAAGTATCACATCAATACCGGCGACCCGTACGTGCCGGACGTGTACATGCTGCAACCGGTACGGCGGAAGGTACGGCTGGCGATCTGCGACGGAATCACGGCACAATACGAGGGCGGCCCGTCGTACATGCCGCAGTGGACCTGGCGGTTTCACGGCCTGTTGGTGGCCGAGGACCCGGTGGCGCTTGACTACACCGGATGGCAGATTATCGAGCAGAAACGGGCCGAGAAGGGAATGAAATCCTTGAAGGACGCCGGCCGGGAGCCGCGTTACATCGCGACGGCGGCGGACCCGCAGCACCGGCTGGGCACGAACGATCCACGGCAAATCGAACGGGTGGAAGTGTGAGGCGGGGATGGATCGGCGAAGTTTCTTGATGACGGCGGCGCTTCCGTGCCTTGGCGCGGCCGGCGACGCGCAGTTTACCGTCGAGGCGAAGCACTACGAGAAGCAGCCGCACAAGAAGATCAAGTGCAAGCTTTGCCCGCGCGAGTGCGTGATCGACGACCGTGAGCGAGGCTATTGCGGCGTGCGCGAGAACCGCGGCGGGGTCTACTACACACTGGTACATTCGCGCGTCTGCGCGGCGCACGTCGATCCAATCGAGAAGAAACCGTTCTTCCACTTCCACCCGGGCACGCTGGCGTTCTCGATCGCCACGGCGGGCTGCAACGTGAACTGCAAGATGTGCCAGAACTGGGAGATCTCGCAGGTGCGGCCCGAGCAGGTGCGGAACGTCTACCTCCCGCCGCGGAGGGCGGCGGAGATGGCGAAGGAATCGCGCTGCGGCGCGATCGCGTACACCTACAGCGAGCCCGTGATTTTCTTCGAGTACCTGCTGGATGTGGCGCGGGCGGGACACGCTGCGGGGATCCCGAGTGCGGTGGTGACCGGCGGGTACATCCGGCCGGAGCCGCTGAAGGAACTTTGCGGAGCGGTGGATGCGATCAAGGTTGACCTCAAGGCGTTCTCCGAGAAATTCTACAAAGAAGTCGTGAACGGCGAACTGAAGCCGGTTCTCGAAGCCCTGGTATTGATCCGGAAGCTGGGGATGTGGTCCGAGATCGTTTATCTTGTAATTCCGACGCTGAACGACGGCGACGCCGAATTCCTCGGACTGGCGAAGTGGGTGAAAGCCGAGCTTGGGCCGGACGTGCCTGTCCATTTCACGCGGTTTCATCCCGAGTACCTGCTGAAGAACCTGCCGCCGACGCCGGTGAAGACGCTGGAGAGGGCGAAGTCGATCGCGGACGCCGAGGGGCTGCACTACGTTTACGTGGGCAACGTTCCGGGACATCCGGCCGAGAACACGTACTGTCCGAGGTGTCGGAAGGCAGTCGTGGAGCGGCAGGGATACGACGTCGGCGGAGTGCACATCAGCAAAGGGAAGTGCCAGTTCTGCCAGCAGCCGGTGGCGGGAGTTTGGGGGGTGTGATGAGGAGACACGCCATGTGGGCGCTGGTGTTGGTTGCCGCCGCCGGGGCGCTGTGCGCGCAGACCGTGCGCAAGCCCGCGGTGGCGGGGGCGTTTTACCCCGCGGACGCAAAGGAACTCAGCACATCCGTCGACGGTTACTTGGCGAAAGCGACTCCACCGGAGATCAAGGACCTGGTAGCGCTGGTGGCCCCGCACGCAGGGCATATGTTCTCGGGCGGCGTGGCGGGATACTCGTACGCGCTGCTCAAGGGGCGAAAGATCGACCGTGTAGTGATAATCTCGCCATCTCATATCGAAGCGTTCCCGTTCTCCGCAGTGTTCAACGGCACGGCATACGAAACGCCGCTGGGGCAAGTCCCCGTGGACCGGGAGTTCGCCGCCCAGCTTGCCAAGGGGAACGAACTGGTGAAGCTGTCGAGCCGCGGGCACATCGCGACAAGCGGCCGTGGGGAGCACGCGCTCGAAGTGCAGCTTCCATTCCTGCAACGCGCGCTGGGGAAGTTCCAACTTGTGCCGGTGATCATGGGCGATCAGAGTTACGAGGCCTGCCGGGCGCTCGGGATGGCCCTCGCGAAGCTGGTCCGGGGTCCGGAGACGCTGATCGTGGCAAGCTCCGACCTGTCGCACTTCCACAAGTACGACGAGGCGGTGAACCTAGACCGCAAGACGCTGCGGGCCATCGAGGAGTGGGACTACCTCAGCATGTCGCGCAACTTCGACCTGCGGGTGTGGGAGGCGTGCGGGGGCGGGCCGATCATCGCGGCAATGATCGCCGCCCAACGGCTCGGAGCGAAGCAGGCCAAGGTCCTGAAGTACGCAAACTCCGGAGACGTCACCGGAGATCGTAGCCGGGTTGTGGGATACGGTGCGGTGGCCCTCTTCAAGGGACAGACAGCGGACGGCCGCGGCGCTGCCGCCTTCTCCCTGAGCGACGCGGAGGAGGATGAACTGATGGCTCTGGCGCGAAAGTCTGTCGAGACTGCGGTGAAGCAGCAGAAGCTTTACGAATGTCCGGCGTCGGCGCGTGAGCCGCTGATGCAGGAGCGCGGGGCGTTCGTCACGGTAAAGAAGAACGGAAAGCTGCGCGGGTGCATCGGCTACGCTGCGCCGCTGAAGCCGCTCTACCTCACCGTGCGGGACGTGGCTGCGATGGCCGCGGTCCGCGACATCCGCTTTCCGCCCGTCGGGACGAATGAACTTCCGGAGTTGCAGTACGAGATCTCGGTGCTTTCTCCGCTGCGGCGCGTGCTCGACGTCAACCGGATCGAGGTGGGCAAGCACGGGCTGGTAGTGAAGAAAGGCTCAAAAGAAGGGCTGCTGCTGCCGCAGGTACCGGTGGAGCAGGGCTGGGATCGGATCACCTTCCTCCAGCAGGCCTGCGTAAAGGCGGGACTTCCGGTGGGCGCCTGGAAGGACGAAGACACGGATGTGTTCGCGTTCACCGCGCTTGTCTTCGGCGAACAGGCGGGTAGCGGGACAGTCAACGGGAAACGAAGCGCCGCGGGAAGGTAAGAGCGGCCATTGCGGCCGGCACGAGATTCACTGCGGCGACGAGGAATGCTGTCCTTCCAAAGCCGAAGACGGGGACGAGCCACGCGCTCAGTGTGAGCGCGCCAATACAAGCGCCGGCCAGATCGAGGGCGTAGAGGGCGCCCAGACCCTTAAACCGGGAGTCCTTCTCGAAGAAGACTCTGCTTGCCATCGGGAATTGAAATCCTCCCAACAAGCCGGATGCAACCGCGAGCGCTGGAAACGCCAACTGGCCGGCAATAAACAGACCGGTTGGTGAAGCCGGTCTTGCGAGCAATATCGACGCGCCGACGAGCAGCGGTGCGGAGACGCCGGCCACCGCTTGAAGCACTGCCAGGGGTCTCATTCCCGAGAGCGGGCGCCGCAGGGCAAGCCAACTGCCCAGCGCAATCCCTCCCATGAAGCAAGCAATCAGGACGGCAAGTTGATGGTACACATAGCCGTAAACCGCCTGAAATGCGAGCAGCAGCAGGACCTGAAGCGCCATCAGTGTGAAGCCCATGGAAGCGACGCAGAAACCGGCGACCGAGCGCCGGCGATCGCCCGGTGCAACCCGGCGCAACAGGGCGGCCGCGATCGCGAAAACAAGCAGGGTCACGAGAACGAGCAGGTGAAAGTTGACACGGGCGAGTGCTCGGAAGACGCCGGCCCACTCGGGATGAAATCGCGCACTCCAGAGGGCGATGTCGAAGTAGTAGGCGACAGGTGTGAAGTCGCGATTCACGGGCGTTTCGGCGAGCGGTCGTATCTGCGATTCGAGATCCGCGAGACGGTCCGGCATCATGCGGAACGGCAGGTAGTACTCGCGGACGTACGTCGTACGCAGATTCCGGGAGCGCAGCCGAGCGATCAACTCATTCGCGCCGGAGGCGAGCGTGCCGGGCTTTGCGGCGGCGAAAAAATGGATGTTGCCGCCGGGAAGCGCCGCGACTTCGGGGAAGACCAGCCTCAGGGTCTTGTGAATCGAGCGAAGGAACCCAGCCAGTTCGGGGCCGATGTAGTTCTCCGTGCCGCTGAGGCGCAGCGACAGCAGACCGCCGGCGTTCAGCTTGCCGGCGGCTTCACGAAAGAACTCGAGAGTGTAGAAACGGTTCAACTGGGCCGTCCGCGGGTCGGGGAGATTGACGATGATGACGTCGAATCTGACGGCGGCGGTCTTGAGAAAGAAGCGGCCGTCGCCCGAGTGTACATGGACTCTGGAGTCCGAGCCGATGGCGGAATATTCCTCCGGAAAGCGGCGGCGGGCGAGATCGAGGATCTTGGGGTCGAGTTCCACGTAGTCGAGGCGTCCGACGGTGGGGTGACGCAGCGCCTCGGCGACGCTGCCGTTCACGCCTCCCCCGATCAGAAGAACAGTGCGCGGCGCCGAGTGTTCCAGAAGCGCGTAGTGGACGGACTCCTCGGCCGCGGCGGGATCGGGCACGGTGAATATCGGCAGGCCGTTCTGGTAGAGTGTTGCGCTGCCCTCAGAAGTCACGAGGGTCAGGTTGCCGTAGGACGATTGAATGGTTTCCGCAACGTGAAAGCCGCTCCACTCGCGTGCTAGCGTCCGGCGTTCCAATGTACGTGCACCAGTGAACAAAAACGGAACAAGCGACGCGCCGAGCACGAGAACAGCGACTTGCCGGCGATTTCCGACGCCTGCCAGAAGTAGTCCGGCGACCGACAGGTTCAGCCATGCGAGCAGCGCAGCGATCTCAAATGGGGAGAGGCTCTGAATCAGAGCTAGGCTCGCAAGGAGGCCGCCCACTGCGCCTCCAACGCTCTCGATCAGATAAGCGGTCCCGGTTGCCTCTCCCGGCGCGACGGAGATCTCTGCCGTCCAAAGACGGCTGCCGGCGGCGAACAAAGCCCCGGATACTGCACAGAACGGAGCGAGAACGACGACGGCGGCCAGCAGCGTCTGCCCGGGCCCGAGGACTTCGCCGGGCACGGTCTGAAAGAAACTGCGCGCGTACCGGACAGCAGCGATCGCGAGTGGGAGCGTCACTGCCGAGAGTGACGCCAGGACTGCGGCAGGGCGGCGAGGTCTCGCGCTGCGTGCGCTGAAGCGCCCGAGGACCGCGCTTCCGAAGGCGGTCCACGCGAGCCAGGAGGCAAGCATGAGGCCGAGCGAAGCCTCGTTGCCGTGGAAGACGACCATGAGCTCGCGCATGAGAACGATCTGCGCGATCACAGCGGAGAAGCCGGTGACGAGCAGGATCGCGCGCGGGAGCATGACGGCCGAATTCAAGGTAGCACTTTTCCTGTGGCATGCTTTGGGAAGGAGGCTCGATGGAGAGCACCCGCCGGGAGGCGGTAGGGAAGATCGCGAAGCTGGCCGGACTGAGCGCCGGGACCGCGGGTCTTGGGCTGTGGCTGCGCGGGCGCAGCCGGCGTCCTGAGGAGCCGGTGCCGACGGAACTCCGGAAGAGCTTTGGTGTGGCGCCGAACGCAAACCTGCCGGAGATGGTAGTAGCTCGCGGCGAGGAACCCGGGGCATTGGTCCGGCGGGCGATCGAGGCGATGGGCGGCATTTCGCGTTTCGTCTCGCGCGGCGACGTCGTCCTGGTGAAGCCCAACGTGGGGTGGGACCGCACGGCCGAGCAGGCGGCGAACACCAATCCCGAAGTCATGGCCGAGGTCGTCCGGTTGTGCCTCGGTGCGGGCGCGAAACGCGTGGTAGTGACCGACGTGTCCACCAACGAGCCGCGGCGCTGCTTCCAGCGGAGCGGCATCGGCCGGGCGGCGAAAGCCGCCGGGGCACAGGTGATTCTGCCGGAAGACCGCCTGTTCCGCGACGTCAACCTTCGGGGTGAAGTGTTGACGGTGTGGCCGGTGCTGCAGCCGTTCCTCGAAGCCGACAAGATGATCAATGTCGCGATCGCCAAGCATCACAGCCTCACGGGGGCGACGCTCGGCATCAAGAACTGGTACGGGATTCTCGGCGGGCCGCGGCACCAGTTGCACCAGCACATCCATGAGAGCCTGGCGGACCTTGCCGACTTCATGCGCCCGACGCTGACGCTCATCGACGCCTGGCGGGTATTGCTGCGAAACGGGCCAACGGGCGGGAACCTGGAGGACGTTTCCGTCGAGAAGACGTTGATCGTAGGGACGGACCCCGTGGCGGTGGACTCCTGGGCCGCGAAGGCCTACTGGGGAATGGATCAGCGAAGCCTTCCCTACCTGGAGATCGCCAACGCCCGGGGACTGGGACAGTACGACCTGACGAAAGTCCGGATGAAGTCAGAAGGCGTGGACAACCTCGAACGTGACTGAGGCGGCGTAGCTTCGCGGTTGCGTGGCGAGCCAGGCCTCCGCGACGTAGCGGCCGACCGCGAGCGGGTTCCCTTCCTTGTCAGACAGGGGGACGGAGAAGGCGAAGTTTTTCTCTCCAGGGCCGAACGGCAGTCGACGGACGGCTTCGGGAAAGAACTTACCGGTGGACCACTGGTAGACGACCTCGCCCTTGTCATTGCGCAGAAGCAAGTCAAAGTCCTGCCCGGACGGAAAAACGAGCATGGCAGGCTCCCATCCCGTGTTTCGCAGGGTCAGACGCGCAGTCAGTCTTTGAGCTTGGCGGGGATCAGGGGACGGCATCAGATTGATGGTATACACAGCAGAGTCGAGCGTCAGGCCGAAACCCAGCTCCGGCTCACTGATGTGTGTCACGCCACCCAGGCGGGCATAGATCAGATCGTAGTGCGCGTAACCCGGACCGCCGGTTCCCTGACCGCGGTTGACCAGGCCCACATAGGGCAGGAACACCTCGCGGTCGATGCCGACTTGAAATGTGCCGGGGTAGCGGACTTCAAGCGCGTAGTCGAACCAGCCGACGGGCCCCTCGTACTCGGCTTTGCGGCTCGTGATCTCCGCCAGGCCGCAGCAGACGCCGGGCAGTCTTGTGTTGTACTTTTCGCCTTCGGCCGCGCCGAAGTGGTACCAGACCTCTTCCTGCTTCGTCTCCGGATCGTAGCGGAGCAGTGAGCCGTCCTCACCCATGCGCAGCCAGTGATCCGATTCACCAAGACCGTCGAGCAGATAATACGTGCGGCCGTCGAACTCGGCGGACTGCGTGACTTCGAGCTTCATCGTCTCCGCCGCGCGGATGCCCGATCCACGGTATACCCACTGATTGCCTGCCTGGAGCGGGAAGTAATCTGCCCCGGCGAATGCGGGGACGACGCACAGCAGGGCGGCGAGACAGAGAGTAAACCGCATATGCAGCGCCTTAGAAGACATGCCGCACCTCGAAACCGACCGAGGCTCTGTAAACAATTGGCTCTGTCGTAAGCCAGGCGGTGACCGTGTATCGCCCAGGAGGCAGGGTCTTCATGTCGCGGCCGGCGAGCGGCACGAGGATGGTGTGGTTACGTTCCCCAGGGCCGAATTTCTCTTCGCCGAAGACGGCGGGGAATGCCTTGCCGTCGGACCAGCGCCAAACCACCGCGCCCCGTTCGTTGCGGATTTCGAGGTCGTAACGCTGACCACTGGGCCAGACAAGCGACACCGGCTGGTCGGTCGCATTCGTGAGCGCGATACGCGCCGTCATGACGGGGATGCTGCGCGACGGATCGACAGGCGGCATGAAGTCGACGTCGTAGAGCGAGCGGTCGATGTGCAGCCCGAAACTGAGGTGCGGCTCGGCGATCACGGTGACGCCGCCAGTGCGGGAGTAGATCAGGTCGTAGGTACGGGGGCCGGCAATGGTCGTTTCGACGCGCCGGACGATGCCTGTCCAGGGGAGGAAGTACTCCTCGTTGGCGCCGGCGTCGGCGCAGGCCCTTTCGCCGTAGCGAAGCTGGAGGACGTCATCGAACCGGCCGGCCGGCCCACGGTAGTCGAACTCCCGAGTGACGACCGACGCGCTGCGGGAGCAGGGGTCAGCGCCCGTGTCGAAAGGTTCGCCCACCGGCGCGAAAAACGAGTACCAGCGGGTCTCGAGTCCCGAATCGGGATCTAGAGCCCAAAGAACGCCGTCCGAATCCTGGCGGAGCCAGGTCTCGCGTCCGTGGAAGCCCCTCAACAGGGCGTACCAAGTCCCGTTGAACGACCCGTCACGCGCGATTTCGAGCACCGGAAGCTCGTCACCGCAGTTTCCGGTGCACCGGTAGACCCACTGGTTGCCTGGATGCAGCGGGAAGTAGTCGGGCTCGGCCGCAAACGCCGCGGCTCCGAGCAGCAAGCTAGCAGTAATAATTCTTGTTCCAAGCATGGCGTCGAAGGACCGCCATCACCGGCTCATCGAGCGGCCCGCGATCAGAGACGCGGCAGTTGGCCTCCACGTTACGGCTTTTTCTCATTCCGGGGATGACGGTCGAGACGGCCGGGTGGGACAGGCAGAAGCGCAGCGCAACTTCCGGAAGGGGCTCAGCCACCCAGGAGAGATCCTTCTTCAAGGCATCGACACGTTCGGCGACCTCGGCCTTGCGGTTTCCGCGGAAGTACCAGTCGCGGAAGTCACCCTTGGGGAACACCGTGTCCGGGGTGATGCTTCCCGTGAGGCTACCCTCATCGAGTGGGACGCGGGCGATGACGCCGATGTTGCGCTCCGTGCACAGCGGGAAAAGGCTCCGTTCCGAGGACTGGTCGAAGACGTTGTAGATCACCTGAACGGTGTCGATCAGGCCGGTGCGGATCAGATCGAGGGCAGATTCGGGCTGGTGGTCGTTGATCGAGACGCCGACAAAGCGGACCTTGCCGGATCTTTTGAGATCTTCGAAAGCGCACCGCCATTCATCCCGTCCGGTCCACTCCGGGTTCCAGACGTGAAGTTGCTGGAGGTCGATCACGTCCCGGCCGAGGTTGCGCAGGCTCTGCTCAGTGGACGCCATCACGTACTCGTACGGAAAAACGTCGTTAATACCGACACCCGGCTGCGCCGGCCACAGGTCGTTCTTCGGCGGAACCTTCGTTGCGACGTAGATCGTCTTGCCCGCTTCCCGGAGAATGCCGCCAACGAGTTGCTCGCTGTGTCCGTCCCCGTAGGCGAGGGCCGTGTCGATGAAGTTGAGCCCGAGTTCGATGGCGCGCCGAAGTGCGGCCACCGCTTCGCTGTCGGTTCCGCCGAGCCACTGGGTCTGGCCGATTCCCCACGCGCCGTATCCGATTTCGCTGATCTCAAGATTGGTCCTGCCGAGTTTTCGATAGCGCATGAAGACAACATTATACTGGCTCTCGACAGGCGTCCTGACGCGTGTGGCGGGGCGGTAGAATCAGGTTAGAGGCATGTTGCGGCGAGCGCTGATCTTGATGGTGTGTGTGGTCGCGTCATGGGCGGCGAGCCTGCGCCTGTACTTGAAAGACGGCACATATCACGTGGTTCGAGAGTACGAGGTACTGGAGGACCGGGTCCGCTATTACAGTGTGGAGCGCGGCGATTGGGAGGAGATCCCACTCGATCTGGTCGACCTGGAGAAAACGAAATCCGAGGTCCGCGAGCGGCGGGAATCGATTGAAAAGGAAGCCAAGGTTCTCTCCGAGGAAGAGAAGGTGGAGCGGGAGCAACGCGAAGAAGCCGCCCGCGTGCCCCAGGACGTGGGAGTGTTCTGGGTTACCGGGACCCAACTCCAGGCGCTGAAGCAGGCTGAGCCGAAAGTGGTAACGAGCAAGAGGCGGTCGATTCTCAAGATTCTGAGCCCGGTTCCGATGGTGGCCGGGAAGGCGACAGTAGAACTCGACGGGGAGCAGTCCGCGAACGTGGTCACAACCGTGAGGCCCGAGTTCTACTTCCGCCTCGCGGTGGAGGAAAGATTCGGTATTATCAAACTTACCCCGAAGAACGGGGCGCGGCTTGTCGAGAAGTGGTCGGTCGCTCCGGTCACGAACGATATCTTCGCGGAGCAGCAGCACGTCGACATCCTTCGTCAGCAAGTTGACGACGGGGTCTACAAGATCTGGCCAAAGCAGCCGCTGGAACCCGGGGAGTACGGAGTGGTGGAGTACACGGAAGGCAAAGGAAACACACAAATTTGGGATTTTAGCTGCCGCCCGGCCGTAAATCCATAAAATTCATCAAAAAAAGCCTTCTCAAATCGGTTTTTTCGCATAACATAGTAAGAAAGTGGGTGGAGGAGAGAAAAGGATAAGTGCGTGTACTCTCTCAAGACCCTGTCGTATCGTCTCGCTCTCTTCATCACGTTCACCACTGGTCTCTGCTTCCCACAAAGCGACACCGGGACGATCGTAGGCATCGTCCGGGACGCCAGCGGGGGTGTCGTCCCCCAGGCTGCAGCCGCTGTGACAAACGTTTCGACCGGTGCCGTCTGGCGAGGATTCACGAACGACGAAGGCTTTTATCGGATCGCGAACCTTCCGCCGTCCACGTACGAGGTTGAGATTGAAGCCAAAGGCTTCCGGAGGTCGATCGGCCCGCCTGCGCGCGTGAGTGCGGGCGAGGTGCTGAGGGTCGACGTCGCGGTGGAGGTCGGCCCCGTTACGGAGGTAGTCAACGTCGACGCGCCGGCCATCGCGGTGAACACGGAAGACCCGCAGCTTGGCAAGGTCGTTCGCGACCCCGCCGGCTTACCGGTGCTTTCGGGCGCGAACGGGCGGAATGCGCTGTGGCTGGCGGCGACGCAACCCGGCGTTGTGTTCGCCGGACAACTTGCATCTCAGGACGGAGGGCGGTTCTCGGCCAACGGCCAGCGGGCGCAGTCCAACAACTACATGCTCGATGGCGCTGACGCCAACGACCTCGCGGCGAACACGCCCGATTCCGTGCAATCGATCTCTCCGAACGCGCTGGAGGAATTCCGGATCATCACTGGCGCGATGAAGGCCGAGTATGGCCGCAACACGGGTGCGGTGGTGCAGGTGGTGACCCGATCGGGGGCGAATACGTTTCACGGAGGCGCCTCGGAGTACTTTCGGAACACGAAACTGAACGCGGCGCCGTTCTTCCAAAAAGCGGTGCCGGGAGGGACGAAGGACCGGTTCGCGAACGGATTCCCGCGGAAGCCGCAGTGGAACAGCAACGATTTCGACGCCAATCTGGGCGGTCCGGTGGTTCGTGAGAAGACCTTCTTCTTCGCGTCGTATCTCGGTTTCCGAAGACGCCAGGGGGTCTCGAGATCGGCCACGGTGCCGAACGACGAACAACGGGCGTTGATCGAATCCCAGGGCACAGCCGAGGCGAAAGCACTCCTGGCGCTGGTTCCGCGGGCCTCCACGGGAAATACGCTGTTTAGTTCTCCCTCGAACGCGCGCACGCGAGACCAGGGCATGGCGAAACTCGATCACTACTTTTCACCTGCCAACCGGCTGGCGGTGACGTACTTCATCGATTCGATGTCGCTCGACAGTGCGCCATTCGCGTTCGGAGGGAGTAACGTTCCCGGCTTCGGAGCCGACACGACACAGCGGTTCCAGCACGTGATCCTGAGGGACACGCACACGTTCTCGCCATCGCTATTAAACGAATTCCGGGCGTCTTACCACCGGAACGCGTCGGTCGGAAACGTTCCGCAGAACCGTACGACGATGGACAGCCTGGGACTGCACGGCATCGTACCGGACGACCGGGACGGCGAGGGCCCACCATGGGTAATCATCACGGGCTTCTCGGAGTTCGGCAACACGATCCAGGGACCGCAGGGACGGGCCGACAACACCTTTCAGTACATCGACAACGTAAGCTGGACGCGTGGGCGGCACTATGCGAAGTTCGGCGGCGAGTTCCGCACGTACGCCCAAAACCAGATCTTTACGTTTGTCAATAACGGGTACATTTATATCGATGGCAGCGGAACGTCGCTCGAGATGGTCCCTCAGATTCACGGACTTTCCGCGCCGCTCAACGATTTCGCCAACGGGTTCGCGACGGCGTACATTCAGAATTCGGCTGGACGGCCCGGCCTCCGGACACGTTCGGTCAACCTCTTCTTTCAGGACGACTGGAAACTGAGGTCGTATTTCACACTGAACGCGGGCCTGCGATGGGAATACAACTCTAGCCTCAAGGAGCTTCAGGACAAAGTGGCAGGCTTCCGGGCAGGCGTGAAGTCGTCGATTTACCCGGACGCGCCGGCGGGGATGGTGTTTCCCGGCGACGCGGGGATCAGCCGGTCCACTTACGACGAGGACCTGAACAATTTCGGCCCGCGCGTGGGCTTCGCGTGGGACGTGCTGAAGAACGGACGGCTTAGTCTGCGAGGCGGATACGGTTTGTTCTATGACGTCTCGATCACAGAACTGACGCTGCCGTTTATCACCACGCCGCCATACGCAATTCAACCGTCAGTGGCGTTTGTGGATTACGCCGACCCGTGGGCGTCGTCGCGTGTGCAGCCAATCGCGCAGCCATTTCCATTCCGGCCAGTTGGCGCGGGGGAGAGTTTCAACTTTTCATCCATCGCGCCGATCAGCCTGACGGTGATGGATCCGCACTTTGCCACTCCATACGCACAGCACTGGAGCTTGCAGGTGCAATACCAGGCGGCGAAGGACTGGCTTGTGGACGTGGGCTATGCGGGCAGCAACGGTGTGAAGTTGCTGAACCGCCGCGACATCAATCCTGGAGTTCCTCGCCCCGGGGCGAGCGCGGGGAACTTGGATCTCCGGAGGGTCTACAACACCAGCCATCCGGAGAAAGTGGAGTTCGGCGGCATGCCGTTCGCCGACATCACCAACCAGAACACGGACGCGAACTCGAACTACAGCAGCTTCCAGGCTGGCGTCACCAAGCGCTTCGTCGGCGGGTTTGCGATGACACACGCTTACACGTGGGCGCACTCGATCGACAACAAGTCCGGCTTACGAGGGTCACTGGCGCGGTCGGATAGCGCGGCGGCCGATCGTGGCAACTCCGAGATGGACGTGCGGCACCGCTACGTGGCGACGTATGAATACGAGTTCCCTTGGATGGCTGCACAATCCGGAATGCTGGGCCGGATCGCCGGAGGATGGGGCGTCTCGGGCGTGACGACGTTCCAAACTGGCCTCGCGTTCGATATTACCGAGGCGACGGATCGGTGCCTGTGCGGCAGCGGGGGACAGCGGCCGGATTACATCGCCGGCACGGTAACGTTTTACGATCCGCGTTCCGTATCGGCCGTCCCTGGGCGCGCCAATTCGTGGTTTGATGGGACGGGCGGCGGCACGGCCACAGCGGCGACAAATCCGTTTTTCCGGCGAGTTGGCTCGGCGGCGACGTACGCCGCCGGCGCAGGACGTTTCGGAAATTTCGGACGTAACGTGCTCCACGGTCCCGGAATCAACAACTGGGACTTCGCGGCATTCAAACGAGTCCGCATCCGCGAGGGGCACCAGGTTAATTTCCGCGCCGAATTCTTCAACCTTTTCAATCACGCCCAGTTTGAAATCCCGAACGGGAGCATCGCTTCGGTGAACTTCGGCCGGGTCACCACAACGCGGGAGCCGAGAATTGTCCAGTTCGCGCTGCGATACTCCTTCTGACGCGGGGCCAGGCTGTGGCATGATGGTGTTCCTGTACCTCGCGCGATATGCAAGGCGGTAACTTCGGATTTCTACTCAGCAATCTGGTGATGCGGGACTTCCGTATTCGTTATCGGAACATGTCTCTGGGCGTGTTCTGGTCGCTGCTGAACCCGCTGGTGATGATGGGGGTGTTGACCTTCGTCTTCACGAAGATCTTCAGCAGCGATACGCCGAACTTTCATGTTTTCGTGCTCTGCGGGGTGGTTCCGTTCAATTTTTTCGCACTTGCCTGGGTCAGCGGGACGATGGCGGTGTTCAGCAACTCAGGGCTGGTGAAGCGGGTGTTGCTGCCGCGGGAAATCGTGCCGATATCAACGGTGCTAGCGAACTGTTTGCATTTCCTGATCCAGGTTGCGTTGCTGCTCGCGGTCACGCTGCTGGCGGGCTACCGCGTGAATGTGTACTGGCTGCTGCTGCCTCTGGTGTTCGGGTTGGAAGTTGTCTTCGTGTGCGGGTTGTCGCTGGCGTCATCGGCGCTGGACGTCTATTTCCGCGACATGCGGTACGTCGTGGAGTCGATGAACACCATTCTGTTCTGGCTCGTGCCGATCTTCTACTCGTTTACGGCCATTCCGGCTCGTTTCCATCCGGTATACCAGTACAATCCGATTGCGGCAGTTGTGCTCGCCTGCCGCCACATCCTG
Organism: Bryobacteraceae bacterium; assembly: GCA_035455185.1. GTDB lineage: Bacteria > Acidobacteriota > Terriglobia > Bryobacterales > Bryobacteraceae > JAEHDI01. The sequence continues at coordinate 23,148 of DATIFQ010000447.1, forward strand.
ATGGAGGGCCTCGCTCCGCCGGTGTCCCTGTTATACAAACTGGCCATCGTTTCAACCTTGTCATTGCTGGCCGGGCTGTGGATCTTCGGGCGGCTAAAGCGGCGGTTCGCGGACTATCTCTGACATGACGGGCGTCGTTCAACTGGACAGCGTTTCGAAGGTGTACTTACGGCGGTCGAGGGAGTTCCTCCATGCCTTCCTGTCAGGATGGCTTCGGCGGGCGCCAAAAGGCGGCTTCTACGCCCTGAAGAACGTGTCACTCCGCCTCGACGAAGGTGACAGCCTGGCGGTGATCGGCGCCAACGGAGCGGGTAAGAGCACGCTGCTGAGCGTGATCGCAGGATTGTCGTGGCCGGACGAGGGGACGGTCACGGTCAACGGCCGGATCGCGGCGCTGCTGGAACTCGGTTCGGGCTTTCATCCGGACCTGACCGGCGCCGAGAATTTGCGGCTTAACGCTGCCGTGCTTGGCCTGACCCGCAGGAAGACCGAGGAACGGTTTGACGAGATCGTGGAGTTTTCCGAAATCGGCGATTTTATCGACGAGCCGTTGCGGACGTATTCGGCCGGCATGATTATGCGGCTGGCATTCTCGGTGGCCATGAATGTACAGCCCGATATTCTGCTGATCGACGAGGTGCTGGCGGTAGGGGACCAGGCATTTCAGCGGAAGTGCATGGAAGGAATCCTGGAACTGAAACGAGCCGGCCGCGTTTTGATCTGTACGTCCCACGTCGCGGAGACGCTGCAACAGCTTTGTAGTCGCGCGATCTGGCTGGACCACGGGCGGGTGATTCGGGAGGGACCGGTCACGGAGGTTCTCGACGAGTATCAGTCCATGAGGACGGGCGCCGGCAAGCGATGAGTGGAGCCGTGGTACCCTTTAGCGACACGTGAACGCGGACGACATTCTCGGGAGGATCCGACTGATGCTGAATCTCCCAGTGCCGGAGGGACAGGAGCAACAGGCGGGCGAGGACAAAGCGGCAGCGTCCAAGCTGCTTCTAGCCGAACTGGCTGTGGGCGTCCGGGAGTTGCGCCGGCGAGCGAATCGCGTGGGCCTTGTTCCGGAGGGCTATCCGCTGCCGCTCGCCATCATCATGAAGACGATCCACCGGCTGCTCCCGTGGTACACCCGCTCCATCCAGGCACACGCGCAACAGGCCGCGTCCAGCATGGATACGATTCTGATCTGTTTGCAGGCAATCGTGCAATCGCAGGAGCGCATCGCGGAGCGGCTCGACCGGCTGGAACGGGAAACGCGGCGGCCGGCCGAGGCCGGCTCTCCGCCCCAACAGCAGTGAGCGCCGAGGGGACAGCACGCTCCGAACGGTTCGGCGGGCCCCCCGTCAGTGTCGTCATCAACACATACAACCGCGCGGGGCACTTGCGCCGGTGCCTCGACGCTCTTACGAAACAGACCTACCGGAACTTTGAAGTCGTGGTCGTTCAAGGTCCGTGCACCGATCGGACCGCCGATGTGCTGGCGCACTTCGGCGACGCAATCACAATCGCGGCGACGGAGACGAGAATCCTCGGCGTCTCGCGAAACGTGGGCATCGCGCACAGCCACGGAGAGCTGATTGCGTTCACTGACGACGACGCCGTTCCGGATCCCGGCTGGCTGGCGAACCTCGTGCCCGCCTTCGATGATCCGGAAGTCGGCGCCGCCGGCGGGATGGTGTACCGCATGGGCGATGGCAGCATAGAGTGGCGTAACGGCATTCTCGACCGGGACGGTATGCTCGATCCTATTCGGCCGGAGCCCGGCCCGTTTCCAAGGCGCAGGGACGGGAGGCTGAACACCGTTTCGGGTAACTGCTGCATGTTTCGCCGCGAGGCTCTGGAAGAGAACGGTGGCTTCGATGAAGCCATCGTTTTCATGTACGACGAAAGCGACATGGTGCAGCGAATGGAGCTCTCGGGTTACAGCGTTATCCACCGGCCGGACGCTGTCGTGTTTCATGAATCGGCACGCTCCGAGATGCGGGAGAACCGCCTCGATTACAACTGGTTCGTCATCTGCAAGTACCACGCTTACGGAGCACTGAAGAACGCACGCGCGCCCCACTCGTGGGCCGCGGTACGAATCGCGTGGCGGCTCATAGACCGGCGGATGCTGGTCAATCTGCGCTGGTGGGGGCGGAGACTGATCGGCAGCCGTCAGCTGCTCCGGTTCGAGAGCCAATGTCTGCGCGGGATTGCCGCTGGACTATGGAAGGCCTGGAATCGGCCGGCGGCGGTACAAACGCGTCTGCCGGCGGCGGAGACTTCTCCCATCCGTCCGTTTTGCTACACGCCGGCGCGCCGTTTGCGCGTATGCCTGCTAAGCCAGTCGACACCGGAGCGTTCTCCCGATGGCATCGCCACATACACGTTCACGCTCGCCAGGGCGCTGTTTGAGCAAGGCTGCGACGTCCATGTGATCAGCCGTGGAGAGGAGGAACGCTCCTCGCTTTCCGAGGGCATCTGGCGACACGAGGTGACGCCCGAGAATATCTCTGCAAGACTCGGTCTCGGATCCGAATTCCCCGCCACGGCCGAAAACCTTGATTACGCGAACGCCGCATGGCGGAAAATCCGCGAACTGGATGAGCGGAACGGTCTCGACCTCGTCGAGGCCTCTTCATGGAACTCTGAAGGACTCATCGCTGCGCTCGACGGGAGAATCCCCGTTGTGATCCACGTTCATTCATCCCTGCTTCACGTCATGGAGACGCAAGAGTGGGAGGAGAACGCCGACCGGTGGCTGTGCGCGGAACTCGAGGAGCGGCAGAGCCTGTTGGCCGACGGCGTGGTCACCAGTACCCGGGAGGTTGCGCAGTCCGTATTCAGCCACTACAAACGCCGGCCGGTTCTCACGGCTGTCATTCCTCTCGGCCTGGAGATCCCCGCTCTTCGCCCGGCGGCGCGAGAGGACAGGATGAAGAAAGTTCTGTTTGTCGGGCGGCTGGAGCCTAGAAAGGGAATCGGAGTGCTGCTCGAAGCGATTCCGAGGGTGCTCGAGGCCGTTCCCGAAGCGGAATTCGACATCGTCGGCAAGGATGTGATGGGCGCCAGTTCGCCGGTGACGCGCTGGTGGCAGGCGCATCGCTCGCTGAGACGCCGGGTGCGATTTCACGGGGAGGCGCCGTCGCGGGCGCTGGACACTCTGTACGAGACATGCGATCTGCTGGTGGCGCCGTCACGGTATGAATCGTTCGGCCTGATCTACGTCGAGGCGATGGCGCGAGGTAAAGCGGTGATCGGGACGACGGCGGGCGGAATCCCGGAGGTGGTCCGTGACGCGGAAACGGGTCTGCTCGTGCCGCCGGATGATCCCGAGGCGCTCGCCGCTGCGATCATCCGGCTGCTCCGCGACGACGAGTACAGGAGGAGCCTTGGGCAAGCAGGGTACGGACGATACCGGGCGGAATTCTCGGCGTGGAAGATGGCTGGGCGGATGCTGGATTTCTACCGTGAAGTGATCGCTCGAAGAGCGGCTCAAACTCCGAGCGACGCCAACAGATCGGAAAGCCGTTGTTCGGCTGCGTCGGAAGAATAGTACGCGGCCGCTTCGCGCTGGGCGCGCAGGATTCTTTCTTTCCAGACAGGATCGGACACGACCACACCGATCGCCTCCGCCATCTCCGGATGGTTTTTCTCTGAAAACAGGATCCCAGCCCCGCGCACCGTCTCGGGCACTGCGCAGGAGGCGTACGCGAAGACCGGCACGTCGAAGAGCATTGCTTCGATCAGCGGCACGCAGAATCCCTCGTGCTCGCTCATCGCTAAGAAGGCGTCGGCCAGACGGTAGTACGCGTTGAGCGCCGCCTGGCTAACCCGGCCGGTGAATACTACGCTGCCGTCGAGGCCGAGCCGTGTCACCAGCTGCTGGAGGCGCATAAGGTAGTACTCTGTGCTGGTGGCGCTCCCGGCGATGAAGAGCCTGCTCCTGGGTTCGATCCGGTTACAGAAAGAGTGAAACGCCAGAACGCAATCTTCGATGCACTTGTTCGGGGCGATACGCCCGACCACGAGCAGGTTCACGAGCCCGTCGCCGCGGTAGCGCCTCAAGACAGACTCGTCCGGCGGAACATCGTGAAGCCGGTGCGTCAACACGTAGGGAAACACTCGGACGTTCAGGAATCCGGCATCGGTCAGATCCCGCGCGTTGTATTCCGAGTCGGCAAGCGCAAGTTCCACGCTGCTTCGGTAGCGCGGTAGCCCATCCCGGGCCGCCAGCACGCGATCCCGCAACTCCCCTGGCATGCCCTCGAAAAAAGTCGGTGGCGTAACGTTGTGATAGAGCAGAACCTTTCGCGAAGGCGCGGCGAAGACCTGGTCGAAGAGATTCGAGAAGACCGAATAGTGAACGATGAGGATGTTGGCTTCGCAACCGTGGTACTCACTCCACGGTTGGACGTAAACGCCGGCTGTCCGGGATGGGACCTCAGAGTAAATCGCCGAGGAGAGACGGCGGGCGCGGAGCATCGCCCTGAGAGTGACGATTTCGTTGCCGACAGCGTCTCCCTCGTAGACCGCCGTGTTGAATTGATCAACGGCAGTGTGGCTCACGCCCCGCGATCCTCCGGCTTCGTTCGTGAAAGCCTTTCCTCGAGGAGGGAGATGCGTGCCTCGATCTCGGAAATCCGCCCGAGAGCTTCGAGGCGCAGTTCCACCTGCTTCTCATGAAGGGCGAGCATCATGTGATACGCGGCGCGCCAGGCCTGGTCCCGCCGGGAAATCGCCCGCACCAGCCACCACAGGACGCGGTACTCAAGATCGATCAGAAAACGGCCCAAGCGGCCGCGAAGCGTAGGGGGCTCGGGGGGGTATACGCCTCCGGTTTGCTCAATCTCCGCCACAAGCTGACCGAAACCATACGGATCCATCCCAGGCTCCGAGCGGAACGTCGCAGCCAGCCAGCCGTAGTCAATAGCCGAGCCTTGGAAAGGCCGCCGCTCCAAACGCCGGCGGGCGACCTCTCTCAGTTCCGCACCGAGTTGTTCCGGAGCCGGAGTACCCATGATTCGCCAATCCTAACAGAAGGAATACGGTCAGCGGGAAGCAGAGGCCTGTCCGCACACTCGCTCAAAGAACCGCCAGGATGCGGCAGCGCAATGTTCCCACCGGTAGCGCTGTGCAAGCCTGAGGCCGTGGGAGGAGAGCTGAGTTCGCAGGCTCTCGGAGAGCAGCAGCGTCTCGATCGCCCGCGCGATCTCCGCAGTGCTCTTTGGATCAGCGAGCAACCCCGCCTCTCCGGCAACTTCCGGCATTGACGAAACGTTCGAGGTCACAACAGGCGCTCCGGCAGCCATGGCCTGACCCACCGGTAGTCCGAATCCCTCGTAAAGGGAAGGATAGACGAAGAGGGAGGCCCCGCGTGTCAGGCCAGGTAGATCTTCCTCCGGCACATAGCCGAGATACCGCACGGTCGAGGACGGGGATTGCAGCCGCGCCATTGTCGACGGTTCGGCCCATCCAACGGGTCCGGCGAGAACGAGATCGAATTCGGAGCGCAGGCCCGGGGAAAGGGTCGCCCAGGCGTCGAGGAGCCGGTCGACGTTCTTCCGCGGCTCGATTGTGCCAACGAAGAGCGCGTAAGGCCGGCCAAGGCTGTACTTCGCCGCCGCAAGGCCGGCCGATACGGGCGTTGTCCGGAAAAAAGCGTCCGCGACGCCCGGATAGATGACCTCGATCTTTTCCGGCGGCAAGCCGAGAATCCGGACCGCGTCCCGGCGTGTGCTCTCCGAGATGGCGATCAGACCGTCTGCCCGGCAAAGCACCCGTTGGGCAAACCGATGGGCCGCGCTGACATTGGCTAGCGAGTGGGTTTCCGGGACGAGCCAGCAGGTCATGTCGTACAAGGTCCCGGTGAGCCGGCCGCGGCGGGGTGGATTCCAAAGCTGTTGAGACGCGTGGAACACGTCGGACTTCGGCCCGAGCCAATCGAGCCACGACACCGGAGAGTAGTTGTTGGCATGAAGCAACGCCAACCTGCCGAGCGTGGGCAGCCGGCCAAGCACGGAACGCTCGTGGGAGTAGCTGACCAGCGGACCCAGGGACGGGAACGTCACTACTCGACCGTCCCCAGCCACACGGCGCAGGGACACAATCCAGTTGAATAGGTATGTCTTGACGCCGGCGCTCCGCAACAGGAGCGGAATGGCATCGATAGCGACACGCATGACTGAACCTCATTGTAGAAGTTCGGAACTCAGCATGGGCTGGTTCGTCAGAAGAAGCTTACCCCCGCTCTCTGCGACCCTGTGAAGGCCATCGCGACCGGCGAGTCTTTCGATTCTGGGCAGCGCCGTCCGGCCGGCCACCAGGTAGTACCGCTCATTCCGGGCCCAGAGGTCACGGAAACGCTCGTCGTCGATGAACACATCCGGGGCGCTGGGCGCGTTGGAGCCGTACTCGAGATTTGTCACACGTCCGTTGAGCAGCAGCGCGGTGCGTCCCGCATAGAAGAGCACCGAGGAGAACGCGTAGTACTGGTCGTCGACGATGAGCATGCCTTGCGGAGCGCGCCGGAGGGCTTCGGCAAGCGGTTTCGACGAGAGGTACGGGTCGAAGGTCACCATTGCGATCCGGGCCGCGTGAGCGAACAGCGCCATCATGAGCGCCAGCCCAAGGAACGCCCGCCTGCCGCTCCAGCGCCAGGAGCAAACCGCTCCGAGGAGCAGCGCAATGCCCGCCACCACCAGCGGCAAACGGAGGTACGCGAACGAACGGATAGTCAGGTCGCCCATGTGTCCGAGCGACAGTGTGTAGACCTCGTAAACGTTCTCGCTCCGCGCCAAGGCGTTTGAAATGTCCCCGGGAGTGGGCATGCCGCGAACAAGATACAGCACCACAGAGATCACCGCGGCTGCCGCCGCGGTGACGGCGGCGACCGCACGCAGTCCCCAACGGACCCACGCGCCTCCGGCCGCCATCGCCGAACCGAGCAACAGGGCGAACGCCGGGTAAGTCGGCATCGAGTAATACTCCTGGGTTGTCGAAAAGGTGAAGAAGGCCAGGATAAATCCGATCCAGCACAGGGCAAGGAAACGTGTATGGCCCGCGCGGTCAGCCGTTTTGTAGCTTAGCCGGAACGTCGCCGGAAGAAACGCGCTCCAGGGGAACAGCCAAACCAAGTGCAGCAACCAGAAGAGGTGACGCGGCACGGTATTGTAGTCCCTCGGATATCGCATGTTCAGAAACCGGAACACGTGCTCGTTCAGAAAGTAGAGCCAGAAGAAGCCGTGCCAGACACCCGGGCCGCTCTTCATCGTGAGATCGAAGTACGGAGGGTTTCTGAGAATCGCCAGGATGTGCCACGGAGCGGCGATCAACAGGATCACGGCAAGTCCGGAAAGCGGCCGCAAGCGCTGCCACGTGCGTTTTGCGAACAACTGCCGCGTGAGCAGGAGATAGAGCCCACCGGCGCCGAGCGGAAACACGATCGCGATGAGACCCTTGAGCAGGAGGCCCGCTCCAATGCTCGCCGCGAGCAACAGCGCCCACGCCCGGGGGCGCGGCTCGTCTTCGTCCAGAGCGCATAATAGGCTCCACATCGACACGCAGACGGCGAGCGTGACGAGGACGTCGGAGATCAGAATTCGCGTGAATAGGAACAGGCCGGTACAAGCCGACAGGCACAGACCCGTGTAGAGTCCCGCCGTTGCGCCAAACGCCCACACACCGAATCGATAGGCCACCCAGCACAACAGCACCGTGCCGAGCGCGAGAGGAAGCCGCGCCGCCCAGTCATGCACGCCGAACACCATATAGGAAACCGCGATCATCCAGTACTTGAGCGGCGGTTTCTCAAGGTAGACCACACCATTCAACCGTGCGGTGACCCAGTCGCCCGACTCGAGCATGTTCCGCGCGATCTGGGCCTGAACCGCGTCCACGTCGTCCATCAACGACGGCGGGCTGGGGATGCAGCCCAGGAAAATGACGGCGGCGATGGCAAGAATGATCAAATCACCCGCGCCGAGCAGCCGTCGGTCAGGAAGCGATGAGCCGGCTGACGGTTTCAAAACGGAATCCTTGGTCTTTCAGTTCCGGAAGGAGGCGGCGGACGGCTTCGATGGTGTTCTCGATATCCGGTTCGGCTTCGACGTCGCGGCCGTCGTGCAGGCAGAGGATGGCTCCGTTTGCGACGCCGCGTCGCAAACAGCGGAGCACTTGATCGGCAGGGTACTTCCAGTCCCGGCCGATCTTCGTCCACATTACGCCGAGCAACCCTAATTCCTGGAGGACCCCGCGCAGGCCGAACCAGCGAACGCCGTAGGGCGGACGGAACAGCACCGGCGTCTGTCCGGTGGCTTCGGCAATCGACTCCTGCGCCCGCCTCAATTCGTCACGCAGGAACCTCCTCGACCGCAGCGCGAGCAGCCGGTGCGAATCGGTGTGATTGCCGATCTCATGGCCGGCTTCAGCGGTGGCGCGGGCGATGTCCTTGTGTCTCCGTGTGTGCATCCCGCACTGGAAAAATGTTGCGTGGGCATCGTGATGGGCCAGCACTTCGAGCAGGCGAGACGTGGAACCGCTCGGGCCGTCGTCGAAGGTGAGCGCGATCGAGCGCTTCTCACGAGGGCCACGATAGATCCAGCCACCGAACGGATCGAGCATCATCATTCATTCTAACGGACGAGCTCGAAACGCCCGTCGGGCCGCAGGTAGTAGCGGCGGCCGCGCCAGAGGATTGTGTTGCCGACAAACCCTCCAAGCCAGACGACGAAGCTGTAGATGTCCTGAAGTGGCACGCTCCACCACATTCTGAGAGTGAGGCGATCCCGCAGAACCCATCCCGCGGTGGCGAATGCGGCGGCCACACGGAAGACCGCCGTGACCGGGAGAAGCAGCCACAAGTCCGGGCGCAGAGTGCAGATCAACAGCGCGAGCGGAAGAGGATTGGTGAATACTTGCCCAAGGTATCCCTTGGGCCGCGAACGACGGGTGCTTCGCGCCCATCGCAGCCGATGCCGCCAGTTCTCCACGAAACCCGTGGCGCCGATGTGGTGCTCGATCACATACGAAGAGAGCAGCACCACGTAACCGGACGCGGCGACCCGGTTGCCCATGACGAAGTCTTCCGCGAGGTAGTCCATCAGGCTGTTCCACCCACCGATGCCATCGAGCGCCTGCCGCCGGACTGCGATCGTCGGCCCGAGCGCGAACTTCATGCCCTCCATCATGCGGGCTGTCAGCACGCCGCCGAGAAACTCGGTATTCATGCCGACGGCTTCCAGCGCGGACCAGAAACTCTGTCCAGGCACCGCGCGGTACGGACAGGTGGCCAGACCGACGGCGGGGTCGTCGAACTCGGCTGCGATCGTTCGGAGCAGGCGCGCGGTCACGCGGATATCGCTGTCGCTCATCACGACCAGATCGTGCCGCGCGGCCGCCCACATCATCGACAGGCTCCAGACCTTGGCGTTTGCGTAGGGAGGTTCGCCGGTCACGATGAGCCGTGCCGCAACCGACGGGAACTCCCGCCGGAGTCGTTCTACGATGGCAGCCGCGGGATCGTCCGCCTCGCGGACGGCGAAGAGAAGCTCATAGTCGGGGTAGTCCTGAAGGAAAAATGTGCGGAGATTTTCTTCGAGGCCGAGATCGGCGCCGGAGAGCGGCTTCAGCACGCTGATCGGCGGCATGCGGGTAGCTGCCGGAGGCCGGACAGCCAGATACCGCCGGGCGGCGATCACGGTGAGCACGCAGTAAACGAGCGAGCCAGCCAGCACCAGCGCCAGGGCCGCCGCGACAAGCATGATTCACTCGTACCGCAGGGCTTCGGCGGGGGTGATCCGGGTGGCGTTGCGCGATGGGTAGATGGTCGCAAGATAGCTGATGAGGATGGCGGCGGCGGCGATCCAAACAGCGTCAATCCAGCGGGGGTCGAACGGCACGTAGCTGAGCGCGTATACCTCTTCGTCCAGGCGCAGCCAGCGGTATCGGTCGGCGAGAAAGCAGAGAGTGTAGCCGGTGGCGAGCCCAATGACGGTTCCGACCGTGCCGATGAGGAGCCCCTGCCAGACAAAAATGCGGCGAATCTGCTCCCGCCGCGCGCCCATCGACGCGAGGATGGCGATGTCGCGGTACTTCTCCATCACCATCATCACCAGAGCGATCAGGATGTTCAGCGCGGCCACCAGAACGATCAGGCCGATCGTCACGATGGTGACTGTCTTCTCCATCCGTAGGGCATTGAAGATCTGCCGGTTCTGCTCCATCCAGCTCGTCGCGGCCAAGTCCGGTCCCACCACCCGCTCAGCGGAACGGGCCACATCGGAGGCCAGGTTAACGTCGTCGATTTTCAGTTCGACCGCGTTCACCACGTCGCGCAGCGTGAATACCCGCTGTGCCGTCTTCAATGATGTGAACGCCCAGGCGTAGTCGATCTCGAAGAAGCCGGTCTCGAATATGCCCACCACTCGGAACCGGAAGAAGCTCGGCTTTGGACCAAATGGAGTCAGTTCGCCCTGCGGTGTGATGACGGTGGCCACGCTATTCAGCGGCAGGCCGGTGCGGGCGGACAGCCGCGAGCCGAGAATGATTCCTGGGAGGCCGGACTGATCGTCCAGCGCTTCGAGACGCCCCTCCTTTAGCCTCCGCAGCAGGCCTACCGTCTCCGAGCCGGATCCGGTCTGGATTCCTTTCAGCACAGCACCTTCCGACTGGAGAGGGCTCGACAGAAAAACTTGGCCGTAAAGCGTGGGCGATGCGGAGACGACATGGGGGAGGCGGCGCAACTTCGCGACGAGCGCCGGCCACTCGCTGATACCCTCGCCCGGCTGCTTCTCGAGGACCGTTACGTGCGACGTCGCTCCTAGCAGGCTGCGCTGGAGGGTGGACCGGAACCCGTTGTTGATGGCCAGCGCGACCACAAGGGCCATCACGCCCGCCGCCACTCCGATCACCGAGATCAGCGTGATGACAGAGATGACCACCTGCTTGCGCTTCGCCCGGAGATAGCGGGAGGCGACGAAGAACTCGAACCGCCCCCGCCTCCGTTCATCAGGCATCGAGGTCGCCCAAGCGGTCGGAGAGTCCGATCGGTCCCTCCGGCCGCAGCAACGGGAAGAGGATCACGTCCCGGATAGACTTCGAGTTGGTGAGGATCATGGCGATGCGGTCGATACCGATCCCTTCGCCCCCGGTGGGAGGCATTCCGTAACATAGGGCGCGGACGAAATCCTCGTCCATCTGGTGGGCCTCTTCGTCGCCGCTTTCCCGCATTTTGACCTGCATCTCGAAGCGGCGGCGCTGCTCCAGTGGATCGTTCAGCTCGGTATAGGCGTTGCCGAGTTCCATGCCCGCGGCGTAAATTTCAAACCGCTCGACCATGCCGGGCTCGTCGGGCTTGTTCTTCGACAGCGGCGAGGTCTCGACCGGGTAGTCGTAGATGATCGTCGGCTGGATGAGATGCGACTCCGCGATTCGCTCGAACAGGTCCACCAACGCCTCGCCCGCCGAGGGCTTGCCGGAGCGCTTGCGCAGCCATTCGGGATCGCGGAGATCGTCCATCGAAGGCCGTTCACCATCCTTCCAGAACTCGATGATCGCCTCGCGCATCGAGAACCGCCGAAGCCGGGAGAAGTCGATCTTAGTCCCCTGGTAGTCGACCTCGACCGATCCGGTAGCGTCGACGGTCACCTGCCGCAGCAATTCCTCGGAAAAGTCCATCAGACCCCGGTAGTCGGTATAAGCCTGATAGAACTCGAGCATCGTGAACTCCGGATTGTGCTGGGTGGAGATACCCTCGTTGCGGAAGTTCCGGTTGATCTCGTAAACGCGCTCCAGGCCGCCCACCACGAGCCGCTTCAGGTAGAGCTCGGGCGCGATGCGCAGATACAGATCAATGTCCAGTGTATTGTGATGCGTGACGAACGGCCGGGCGGTTGCGCCGCCGTAAAGAGGCTGCATCATTGGCGTCTCGACTTCGATGAAACCGCGCTCCTCGAGCCGCCGGCGGAATGATGACACGATGCGCGCCCGAGTAACGAAAGCTTTTCGCACTTCGGGGTTGGCGATGAGGTCGAGGTATCGTTGCCGGTAGCGCACCTCCACGTCTTCCAGTCCATGCCACTTTTCGGGCATAGACAGGAGAGTCTTGGCCAGATGCACAAGGCGCTCGGCATGGATGGAAAGCTCGCCGGTCCGCGTGCGGAAAATGTATCCCTCGACGCCGATGATGTCGCCGATGTCGAGATTCTGATAGAGCGAGAAGTCGCGTTCGGACACTGCGTCCTTACGGATGTAGATCTGGATCCTCTCGCCGTTTTGCATCAGATGCACAAAGCCGGCCTTGCCCATGCGGCGAACGGTCTGTACGCGTCCGCAGACGCGGACGTTCATCTTGTCGGAGAGCTGTTCTTCGGTCTTCGGACCCCAAATCGCCAGGACCTCGGGAATGGTGTGTGTGAAGTCGAAACGGCTGCCGTACGGGCGGAAGCCAAGCGCTTCGATCTCACGGATGCGCTTGAGCCGCTGCTCGAGCAGTTCCTGTTCCAGTGACAATGGGATCTCCTAGGCGGAAATCACCTATTATAATTGAGCGTTGAAATCCATCTCCATCGTCATTCCCGCCTATAACGAAGAGAATCGGTTGCCGGCGACGCTCGACAGGGTGCTCGAGTACCTGGATTCGAGACATTTTCCGCCGAGCGAGGTGATCGTGGTGGACGACGGTTCGACCGATGGCACCGCGGTGGCCGCCGTACGTTACGGGGAAAGCGATTCCCGCGTGCGGCTGCTGAGGAATCCGGGCAATCGCGGCAAGGGGTACAGTGTGCGCCATGGCATGCTGGAAGCCGAAGGAGAGTGGCGGTTGTTCACGGACGCCGATCTTTCCGCTCCGATCGAGGAACTGGACAAGCTCCTGGCGGCAGCGAGGGATAGCCGGGCGTCGGTGGTGATCGGTTCCCGTGCGCTCAACCGCTCGCTGATCCAGGTACATCAGTCATTCTTCCGCGAGACCGCCGGGCGCGTGTTCAACCTGTTGATGCGATTGCTCACCGGGTTGCCGTTCTGGGACACCCAGTGCGGTTTCAAGCTCTTCGACGCCCACGCGGCTCGCGAGGTTTTTCGCCGGCAGCGCATCGAGGGTTTTGGGTTCGACGTCGAAGTGCTGTTTATCGCCAGGAAACTGCGATTTCACGCCGTCGAAGTGCCGGTGCGGTGGAGCCACGTTGAGGGCACCAAGGTGCGGATGCTCAAGGACAGCATGGGTATGTTTGCCGATCTCGCCTGCGTGAGGTGGAATCAGCTGCGCGGGCTTTACCGGTA
>DATIFQ010000448.1:0-13961 GCA_035455185.1 Bryobacteraceae bacterium
GCAAATGGAAGTCGCTCGAAGCGGCGCTGCGCGGAATGTTCTGGTCGCAACGACTCCCCATTGACGAACGGCCATGACGATGCACCGGTGAGCGAGGTAACCCGGGGCCGCTTCGGTCCCGGGTTGTTTTTATGTGCGTCCCGCAGCTCACTGGTTGGAACTACTTCATCACTGCCCCGCCATCCACATTGATCGTCTGCCCGATGATCCCGTCGCTCCATTCGCTCGACAGAAAAAGACACGCGCGCCACGTCCAGAGGTTCGCCGTGCCGCTCGCCGTCAGAGAACCGTTCACAGCGTCGAGATCTGGAAACCAGTGGTCGTCCGCGTCGCACGTGTCAAAAAAGCTCAACCCTCCAACTCGCGGGCCGGGATTATACTCCGAAAGGAGGGCCGCCCATGACCGGCCGCACCATCTCGCACTACCAGATCCTCGAGAAGCTGGGCGAGGGCGGGATGGGTGTGGTTTATAAGGCGCGGGACACCCACCTCGACCGTTTCGTCGCGATCAAGGTCCTGCCACCGGAGAAGGTCGCCGATCCCGAGCGCAAGCGGCGATTCGTACAGGAAGCCAAGGCAGCCTCGGCGCTCAGTCATCCCAACATCATCCACGTCTACGACATTGATCAGGCCGACGGTATCGACTACATCGCCATGGAGTATGTCGCCGGCAAGAGGCTGGACCGGCTGATCCCCCGGCACGGGATGCCGTTGAGCGAAGCACTCAAGTGCGGCGTGCAGATCGCCGATGCGCTGGCGGCCGCTCACGGAGCGGGCATCGTGCACCGCGACTTGAAGCCGGGCAACGTCATGGTGACGGACAAGGGTCAGGTCAAGGTACTCGACTTCGGGTTGGCCAAGCTGACGGAGACGGGGGAAAGCGGCGAAGATCCTGTAACGCGCACCATCCGGGACGAGGAAGCGCCGCGCACCGGAGAAGGCAGAATCCTGGGCACGGCCGCCTATATGTCGCCGGAGCAGGCGCAAGGCAAGAAGGTCGACGCCAGGTCGGACATCTTCTCGTTCGGCTCCTTGCTGTATGAGATGGTGACCGGCCGGCGGGCGTTTCAGGGTGACTCGGTGGTCTCGACACTGGCGGCCATCCTAAAGGAGAATCCGGCGCCGCCCAGCCAGGTGGTAGAAGGTCTTCGGCAAAACGGGTCAGCCTGAACTGCGCGATTTTTTCCGCGCTCACGTGTGCTCGGCAAACAGTTCCAGTCGGCTCGCGACTTCCACGGCGGAGGCAGTAGCGCGTTCTTTCTTGGGCCGTCCCCTCGCCCAACGGCGACCGAACTGCTCTGATAGCGACTTAACGAACTGGTCATCGCCAAACGGACGCCCCGCGTAAGTCCAGCGCCTCAGTTGCACCGATTGCTCGCCGTCCGAGCCGACCAGGCTCCGCCCCCAATCCAATCCATCGTACTCTCTTCGCCACCACTCCAGATCCACAAGCCCACTCGGGTCACGTCCTTCCAGATGCGCGGCAGCGCTTGACCAGGGATATGCGCCGGGCCATTCCACCAACCCGGCCCGCACCGGATTCCGCTCCACATACGCCAAGGCCGCCCAGAGGTGACTTGGCCCCAACGAACAGGCAAAGTATCGGTTCTGCCAGAGATGACCGCTTCGCCCGTACCGCGCGTTGTAATACTGTGCATACCGGCCGTGGACCCGCCGCAGAAGCACGGAAAGAGAGTCCACCCGCTCCGGCAAGGTGATCAGATGAACATGGTTCGTCATCAGACACCAAGCCAGCAGGGCGACCCTGGCGTCTTGGAGGTTTCGCCGCAGCAACCCCAGGTAGGTTTCGCGGTCGGCATCGGCAGAGAACGTCTCCCGCCGGTCGACCCCACGCTGCGTCACATGGCAAGGGACGCCAACTAGAATACAGCGGTCACGCCGGGGCATATACCCGATAGTGTCGCTATCCATCCGGGGCTCTCAAATAAATCACGCAGTTCAGGCTGACGCGTTTTTGGACGCGTTTTTGCGGACGGGTTTTTGAGTGTATAATCTTGCCGTGTCCTTTCGGTTCGGATGCGTCCTCATCGCGGTTGTGGTCCCGCTCGCCGCTCAGCGGGGTAATCCAGTTCCCGGCCATATGGAGATCCCCACTCAGATGTCCGGGAAGGTCTTGATGGAGGATGGCAGCTCGCCTCCGGAACAGGTGACCGTGGAGAAGGTCTGCGGCGGCGGCGTTCCCGAGCCCGTCGCGCGTACCGACCCGAAGGGCGGTTTCGTGGTCCGGTCGCGCTCCGAGCTCAACACCGTCGATGCGAGTCAGAGGAGTGAAACTCGCAGCGCGAGGGGGAGCGCCGCGCCCACCGTAATCCCGGCCGGATGCTCGGTCCGGGCCCGGCTCGCCGGATACCAGTCGAGCGCCCTCATGGTCGTCAATCCCAAGGCCGTCGATCTCGGCACGATCATCCTCCGGCCGACCTCGGGCAGTGAAGGAACCACGGTAAGCCTTACGAGTTTGAAGGCGCCCAAGAATGCGCTAAAAGCGTATGACAAGGCGATGAAGGCGCTCGAAAAGAAGAAGTTTGACGAGGCCCGCGTCGAGCTCGAGAAAGCGACCACGTCCTACCCCGAATATTCCGAGGCATGGTTGGAACTGGGGCGAGTCCGCCAATATTCCAGGGAACTCGGTCCAGCCCGCGAGGCCTATGAACAGGCGATCAAGGCCGACCCAAAATTCGTCAAGCCGTACGTCCAACTGGCGACGGTTCTCAACGCCGAACGGAAGTACGAGCAGTTGGTGAGCGTCACCGCCACCGCCATCAAGCTGGACCCGGTGAGTTTCCCCGCCGCGCATCTCCTCAATGCGATGGGCAACCTTCGCCTTGGGGACATGAAAGCGGCCGCGGCAAGCGCCCGGCAGGCAGTCAAGCTGGACCCCGAGCACGCCTTCCCGGAAGCCGAATACACACTGGGCGTCGCCCTCGGCAACCTGGGCGATTATCAGGGTGCGGCCGAACACCTGCGAACCTATCTTCAGGTGGCGCCAAATTCACCGAGCGCCGCTGCGGTGAAGCAGCAACTGGCCGAGTTCGAGCAACTGGCTAAGACGGCTCCTGCCGCCCCGCGCTAGTCGTTTGAAGAGTTTCGTCCGCCGCTTCCGTGTCCAGAGGCGGGGGGCCCTCCTGCGTGCACTTTGTGGATCGGGTTCCAACCAGGGCCAGGGCGTCACGGATGCGTCTCAGCGTGCGGTGAACGGGGATCGATATGGCTGGGGTGACACCTGCTGCCCGAAGAGTCTGTGGCGCGAGGATGCGGACCTGGGTTTCCGCTCCGTGCTCGGAGAGCACAACATGTAGAGGGAAATAAAGCGCCGCCGCGGCGTCGGCGACGAACGCCTCCAGGAGTTGGTACGGACAACCCACGCCCAGCACCGAGCATTTCGGCAACCTCACTCCGGATGAGCGCAAGATGCCGCTGGCTACGTCGAAGTCGAATGCCACCTGGAGGCCTTGCTCCTTCAACGCCGCCAGAATCCGCCTCCGCGCCTGGTCGTAGGGTTGATTCAGAACCAGGGTGCAACTGCATTCGAGATTCATTGGCGTCCCCGGAATTTGTCCATGCAATCTGATCGCCAAGCTCGTAGCCGGCGTCTTTCGGCGTGATTCTGGAGGATCTTGGACATCTGGTGTGCGGTATTGGCCAACGGGGGCCAGAACTCATCGTGCCTATAATGAAAGAAAGGTTCAAAGCTGGGTAGACGATGTTCCTCCTGACTCTTCTCCTTGCAGCGCAGATTGCGCCACAGTCCGCCGACTTACCGAATCGTCAGCCGCAACTCGCTACCGATGGAATCCGCCTGGCGTTGACCTACGGGGCCGGCGACCGTGTTTTCTTCGCGGAGTCCAAGGACGCTGGCAAAAGTTGGAGCAAGCCGGTGGTCGTCTACTCGCAAGGCAAACTCTCACTCGGCATGAGGAGAGGGCCGAGGATCGCGATGACGCCACAGGTCATTGTCATCTCCGCGGTGGTTGGGAAGCAGGGCCGGGGCGCTGACGGCGATCTGACCGCCTGGCGTTCCGTGGACGGTGGAAAGACGTGGTCCGCCGGAAGGGCGATCAACGATGTGCCATCGGCGGCCCGAGAGGGATTGCATACCATGGCTGCTGGCGGTAAGGGCATTCTATTCGCCGCCTGGCTCGACCTGCGCGGAAAGGGTACCCGCTTGTATGGCTCGACCTCATCGGACGGGGGCGCCACCTGGTCGCCGAACACTCTGGTCTACGAATCCCCGTCCGGGACGGTGTGCGAGTGTTGCCACCCGACGGCCGCCATCGATGCGCATGGAAGTATCTTCGTTATGTTTCGCAACTCGATCGAGGGAAACCGGGATATGTACCTGGTCCGCTCCGATGACGGTGGAAAGACTTTTGGCCGCGCGGCTAAGCTGGGCGCTGGTACCTGGAAGCTGAACGCGTGTCCCATGGATGGCGGGTCTCTTCAACTCGGGGCGGACGGTAAACCCATCTCGACCTGGCGGCGTGAGGGGGAAGTGTTCTATTCGACGGGTCCCGATCCGGAGCAACGGATTGGGACGGGGAAGCATCCCGTCCTGGCTACGACACCTCGCGGGCCCGTCCTGGCCTGGATCGAGGGCAAGGCGTTGAAGGTGAGGGCGCCGGGACAGAGAGACGCCACCACTCTCGACAGTGATGCCGCCTACCCGAGCATGGTGGCTTTGCCGACAGGGACTGTCGTGCTGGCCTGGGAACGGGGCGGCACAATCGTCGTCAAAGGACTGGACTGAATCGCGACTTAGCCCGGCTCTTCCGGCTTTGTGTTCCCGGCTAGTGAGCGTGTCCGCCGCTCGGGCTCGGAGCCGGTTCCTTCAGCAATTCAAAAATCGTCGCCCGGAAGTTCGCTTCTTCGTTCCGGAAGAAGCCATCTTTCCCCTCGAACTGCGCTCGAATCCGCCCCCGCCTGTCAATGAAAACCACGATCGGCACGGTATGCAGTATTCCCGCTGACAACTGGGCAAACTTGTAGGCCCGTTCCCTTTGGATTGGAGCCACCGGATGAGTTACCTGATAGTCAGCCACAAATCGCGGCGCCGCTGTAACCGCATCGTCGTTGAACGGAAGCGAGATGGCCTGGAAGCCCTCTCGGCCATACTCCTCTTGTAGCCGGCTCAGCAGCCTTGCGGTGTCCCGGCAGTGGGGACACGTCGTCAACATGAATTCGAGAACGACCACTTTGCCGCGCAGAAGACTCAAGCGAATCTGCTTCCCGTTGGTATCGGTGAGCACTAGCTCGGGAGCCTTTCGGGTCTCGTTGGCGCCGCGCATCACCGACGCGGCGAGCGGGACGCTCAGGAGAAATTGTTTCCGGGTCATCGACTGTCTCAAACTTTCAGTCCTCCTTGCGAAGGTTGAACTTCTCCATGCGATAGATCAGCATCTTGCGGCTGATGTCGAGGAATTCGGCCGCCTTCGTCTGGTTCCACGCGAAACGCTGGAGCGCCCGGAGCACGAGTTCGCGCTCCACCGCCTCGATGCTGATTCCCTGCGGAGGCAGCTCCAGTTGGATCGCCTCCATCGCCGGCCGTTCGCGCACGAGGAAGTCCGGCAGATCGGCGACCGTCACCTCATCGCCAGGCGCCAGGACGAGAAGACGCTCCACGACATTCTCGAGTTCGCGCACATTCCCGGGCCACCGATAGGCCGAGAAGTACGGGAGTAAAGCGGGTGGCAGTCTCAGGCCCGGGCGGTTCAGACGTTCCTTGAATTTCTCGAAGAAGATGGCGACCAGTTCGGGGATGTCGTCAGGCCGCTCCCGCAGAGGGGGGAGCGTCAGAGGAATCACGTTGAGACGATAGTAGAGATCCTCCCGGAACGTGCCGTCTTCCACCATTGCCTGGAGATTCCGGTGGGTCGCGGCGATGATGCGGACGTTGACTTTGGTCGGAGCCGCCGCTCCAATCTTTTCGATCTCGCGCTCCTGGATCAGCCGAAGAAGCTTGACCTGCAACTCCCAGGGCATCTCGCCGATCTCGTCCAGGAACAGCGATCCCTGATCGGCCAATTCTATCTTGCCCACCTTGTTCGCCAGTGCGCCGGTGAACGATCCCTTTGTGTGGCCGAACAGTTCAGACTCCAGCAACTCCTTCGGGATCGCGCCGCAATTGATCACGAGGAAGGGCCGGTCGCGGCGCGGACTGTTGAAGTGGATGGCTTTCGCCAGGAGCTCCTTGCCCGTTCCGGTTTCTCCGCGAATCAGCACGGTGGAGTCGCTCTGCGCGGCACGCGACGCATTGTCGAGCGTCGTCAGCAGGTTCTTGGACTGGCCGATGATATTCTCGAAGCCGAATTTTCTGTCAATGGCACTGCGGAGGTTCTTGACCTCCTCCTGGAGGCGATGGTGCTCCAGCGCCCGTGACACGATCAGATTCAGCGCATCGGAGTTCACCGGCTTGATGATGTAGTCATATGCCCCCAAGCGCATCGCTTCCACGGCGGACTCGATGGTGCCATATGCGGTGACCACCACGACGATCACCTCGGCGTACTCCTCCTTAACCTTCCGGAGCAGGTCGATGCCGGACATCCCGGGCATCTTGAGGTCGGTGAGAACGAGGTCTTGGGGATGCCTTGCGAGCAGCCCCAGAGCTTCGACTCCATCGCTCGCGGTCATCGCCTCGTAGCCGGCTTGCTGTAGTTTCAGTTGAGTGACGCGGCGGAGATTCTCTTCATCGTCGACAACCAGGATTCTCTTGCCAATCATGCGAGGTCGCCTCGCGACTGCGGAAAGAACAGACTGAACGTCATGCCCTTGTCCTGGTTCCTGGTCACAGTGACGGTCCCGCCATGCTGCGAGACAATCTGATGGACCACGGAAAGGCCAAGCCCGGTCCCTGAGTCTTTTGTCGTGAAGAACGGGTCGAAGATCTTGTCCATGCTCTCTTCGGGAATTCCGGCGCCCTGGTCCCTGATCCGGATCTCGATGCCATCGTCCTCTTGCTTTGTTGTCAGCCAGACATCTCCGCCTTCCGGCATCGCTTGCGCGGCGTTGAGAGTCAGGTTCATCACCACTTGGGTGAGTTGTTCCTCATCGCCGAGAAGCCTTGGGATACCACGAACCGTCTCCTTATGGAAACGGATGCCTTTACCGGCGGAGTGGCTTACCAAGTCGATCACGGAGTCAAGAACCCTGGATAAATCCACCTCACGCCACTCGGGGCGGCGGGGCCGCGCGAAATCGAGCAGGCTCGTCAGGAGGCGGTTCAGGCGCGAACACTCCTTGCGGATGATGCTCGCCGTCTCTTTCCGCAACTCGGGGCGATCGCCAGCCGTATCCAGCACCTCGGCTGCCCCATCGATGCTGGCGAGTGGATTGCGAATCTCGTGCGCCAGGCCGGCGGCCAGTTGACCGATAGCCGAGAGGCGGTCGGCTCGTTTGACCTGTTCGAAGGTGTCCTGGAGTTCCCGGTATACGTGACTCAGCTTTTGCGCGGTGAGCTGCAGCTCGGCGCTCCGCTTTCGTTCCCGGTCCGACAACACGCCAGTGACGATTCCGACCGCGAGGAACATGAAGATCTCCGCGTACTGTTCCATCGCGTAGTGATGCTCATGCTGCCAGGTGGTCACGATGTGGGGGATGTACAGAATGCCGGCCAGCAAGGCAGCCGCAAGCCCGCCGACCCAGCCAAATGCGATTGCAGCATAGACGACAGGGAGGTAGTAGAGACGCTGGAAGACGCCGTGCCAGAGTCTGAAGTCACGCGGCGTCAGGTAGTGGCCGAGGCTCGTCAGGGCGATGCCCGCCAGCACGAGGGCGACGGCTTTCCAATTCCACGCCGTCCTCTCCGCGTCGATGCTCAGGGTGACTTCATCCGGCGAAGACGCATCACCGTGAGAGCGAGAATGGGGCGAGGGCGACTTTAGCCGTGCCTGGGGTTGCGTCGTCATATACGCTCGATCTATCTTCTACTGCCGAGCCTTCACCAAGAAACTGCGCTGCCATCACCGCCGGTACGTACGCCTGGGTTTCCCGCGGCAGCATTCCGGATGCCGACAGGCGCCAGAAATCACGATCTCCGGCCCGCTCGATGGCGCTCTGGACACGATTCTCGCCCGCATTGTACGCGGCCAAGGCCAGCGCCCAGTCTCCAAACCTAGCATAGAGAGACTTCAGGTAGCGGGCCGCGGCGCGTGTGGATTTCTCAGGGTCGGTGCGCTCATCTCGCCGGGCCACAGTCAAGCCGAATGTTGTGGCCGTCTCGGGGATGAGTTGCCAGATTCCGAGTGCATTCTTGGGGGATCTGGCTCTCGGATCATATCCGCTCTCAACGAGTCCGACCCACAGTAGTTCCGGCGGGAGCCCTTCTTCCCTTAGGACGCGCGTGATCATCGGATGGTACGCCCGCAGCCGCTTTACGGACGCCCGATAGTGCCCAAGTCCGGGGCCCTGAAAGTAGCGGACGAAGTCCCCGACGATGGGCCGGAGAGCCCGCTCACCGGATTTCACGGATGGATTCGGATTCCGTGCGGATTGGGCCCGTGGGGAGCCCGCGTCCTTGCTTGTTCGCTCCTGCTCGGCCCGTTCGAGGACGTCGTTCAGCACCAGCTCCCAGTGAGGGATGCCCTCCACTGCAAACAGTCGCGCTGTGGGGACCGTCGCGAGGAGCAACAGCAACGGAGCTAGACGAGCGATCACCCTTCTCCTTGTGTTCATTCGCGCTTCAACGCGATCGGAGGAGCACTTCCACTGCCACACGCGCCCCACAGCACGAAACGCCATCGTTTCAATCGATTCCACGCAGCTCTCGATCAGCAAGGATCTGCCCTGGCAGCGGCTGGCTGCCGAATATTGTCCAACCAAAGTCCGAGAATCTCCAATGCGGGTCCGCGTTTCGCGTTCGGGACCGCCGGGTCTCGGCCGATAATACTTGTGAAATGAACGGGTTACCTCGATGCTCCGTTGAGTGGCACCGGGCGTGCCATACCTCGGGCAGTGGCAACCAGGAAGGACAACACGGTGCGATCACCTTTAATGGGACGGGCGCTTTTGCTCGTGCCGTTCTTCGTCTCCGGGCTGTGGGCGCAGGCGGATCGGGCGGAACTGAAGGACCTTCTGGCCGAAGCATTGAGTAGCAACCCGGAAATCATCGCTGCGCAGAAGCGCTACGAGGCATCCCGGCAGAGGCCCACCCAAGCCAGCAGCCTGCCCGACCCAATGTTCTCGCCAAGCTACAACAGCAACGGCAGGCCTTGGCCCGGCGCGGGGTTGGGAATGGAGCCGACAAGCCAGATTGGGTTCATGGTTTCCCAGGAAATCCCGTTTCCTGGAAAACGGAAGCTGGCCGGAGATATGGCCGTGAAGGAGTCCGAGGCGGAGTGGCAGCAGTATCAGCAGATCCAACTGAGTGTCGTTTCGCGGCTGAAGCAGGCCTACTACCGCCGCGCCTACGCCTTCGCTGCCGTGGATGTGCTGGATCGGAATCTCGAACTCCTGCGAAAGTTCCTCCGTATCACGGAAGCCCGCTACGCGGTCGGCAAAGCCGCCCAGCAGGATGTCTTCAAGGCGCAGACCCAGATATCGATTCTGGAAACCAAGCGGGTTCAGTTGGAACGGGAGAAGCGCGCTCGCGAGGCCGAGATTGCCAGTCTCGTGAACCGGCCCCCAGGGTCGCAGTTGCCGAGACCCGCCGATCTCCGCCCCATCCCCGTGCCGGTGAAGCTCGAAGAGCTCTATGCAGCGGCGCGAGAGAACTCCCCCATGCTGCGCCGGGACGAGAAGATGATTCAGCGCGCGGAAGTAGCGGTGAACATGGCACGCAAGGAATACTACCCCGACTTCACGCTGAACGGCGGTTACTACAACATGGGCCGGATGCCGGACATGTACATGTTTCGCGCGGACTTCAAGATCCCACTGTACTTCTTCCGCAAACAGCGCGCGGCCGTCACGGAACAAGCGCAAACGCTGGTGGAATCGCGCAAGACGTATGAGGCGACAAACCAGAGCCTGCATTTCCGCATTCAGGACGACTACCTGATGACGCAGACCTCCGAGCAACTCGTCCGGCTCTACGGCCAAACAGTAATCCCTCAAGCCAGCCTCGCGCTGGAGTCTTCACTGTCTTCCTACGAGACCGGGTCGGTCGACTTCTTGACGGTCCTCATGAACCACATCACGGTCGTCGAATATGAAATGAACTATTACGAAGAGCTGCAGAATTTCTACCTGGCGCTGGCGCGGCTTGAGGAGATGACTGCGCGACCGCTCACTTAAGCAGTAGTAACGGATACCGAAATGAAACCCGCACGAATTATTCTTTTTGTCGCTCTTGTCGCCGTTGGGATCCTGATCGGCTTTGGCTACGGCCGCTGGTACGGACCTCGCCAGGCCGCCGGCGTCACGGCGCAGGTCAAGAAGCCAACGGGGTATCACTGCCCGATGCATCCGAGCTATCGTTCCGACAAGCCCGGCGATTGCCCGATCTGCGGCATGAAGCTGGTTCCCGACGACGAACCGGAGCATCCCGGCCACGCGCCGGCTCAGGCCTCGGCGGAGCGGAAGATTCTCTACTATCGAGACCCAAAGAACCCCGATTTCAAGTCCGACAAGCCAGGTTTAAACCCCGAGACCGGAAACGAACTCGAGCCCGTGTACGCGGACGAGCCCGCTTCGATGCCTATGGGAACGATCCGTGTGAGTCCGCAGAAACAGCAGTTGATCGGAGTGAAGTACGGTGAGGCGACGTCGGCCGCCGGCCTGCACACGTTCCGGGCCGTTGGAAAGGTGGCGATGGATGAAACCCGCGTCGCCAAAGTGCAGACCAAGATCGAAGGCTGGATTGAAAAAGTCTACGTCGATTTCACTGGAAAGGTAGTCGAGAAGGGCGAACCGCTTCTCACCCTCTACAGCCCGGAGATGCTGGCCAGCCAGCAGGAGTATCTCTTGGCGATCCGAAGCCGGGAGGTGATGCAGAGCAGTCCGCTCGCCGGCACTCAGCAGCAAAGCGAGTCGCTGCTCGATGCGTCCCGGAAGCGGCTGGAACTCTGGGATTTGAGCGACGCGCAAATCGAAGAGATTACGCGTACCGGAAAACCTCTCAAGAACATCACGCTGTATTCGCCGATCAGCGGATACGTAATGATGCGCAATGCGTTTCCGAAGCAGCGCATCACGCCTGAGACCGAACTCTACACCGTTGCCGACCTCAGCAAGGTCTGGATCATGGCGGACGTCTTCGAAAACGAGACGCCGATGATTCGGGTAGGCATGCCCGTACGGGTCTCCCTGTCCTACGCCGGCGGGCGCAAGCTGCAAGGACGCGTGGACTATATCCAACCCCAGGTGGATATGACGACTCGCACCTTAAAGGTGCGCATCGAGGCCGAAAACCCCGCGATGGTCCTAAAGCCCGAGATGTTCGTGGACGTGGAATTCCAGGTCGCCATGCCCGCGAGCGTCACGGTGCCATCGGAGGCAGTCCTCAACACCGGTTTGAGGCAGACTGTTTTCGTTGACCGCGGCAATGGGTATCTGGAGCCGCGCCAGGTGGAGACCGGCGAGCGGATCGGCAACCGCATCGAAATCACCAAGGGACTTCAGGCAGGCGAGAGAGTGGTGATCTCGGGCAATTTCCTGATCGACTCGGAGAGCCAGTTGAAGTCAGCCGCGGCAGGGATGGCCGGGCATCAGCATGGCGGCGCGACCCCGAAGCCGGCCGAACTGAAGCCTTCTACTCCCGTGGGAGAGCACCAACATGATTGACCAGATCATTGAGTTCTCCGGCCGCAACAAGTTTCTCGTCTTTGTCCTGATCGGCTTTGCTGTCGTCGCGGGTCTCTGGTCGATGACGCAGGTGCCGCTTGACGCGATTCCCGACTTGAGCGACACACAGGTGATCGTTTACTCGCGCTGGGACCGCAGCCCGGACATCATGGAGGACCAGGTCACGTACCCCATCGTCACCACCATGCTGGGTGCGCCGAAGGTGAAGGACGTCCGGGGATTTTCCGACTTCGGCTACTCATTCGTCTATATCATCTTTGAAGAAGGGACCGATATTTACTGGGCCCGCTCCCGGACCCTCGAGTACTTGTCTGGTGTCCTCCCCAGGCTCCCGCAGGGCGTCAAGACAGAGCTGGGCCCGGATGCGAGCGGGGTCGGCTGGGTGTTTCAGTACGCTCTGGTGGACGAGAGCGGGAAACACTCGCTGGCCGAGTTGCGCTCGCTCCAGGACTGGTTTCTCCGCTACCAGTTGAAGTCCGTTCCTGGAGTCGCGGAAGTGGCCCCTCTCGGCGGGTTTGTCCGGCAGTACCAGGTCAACGTCGATCCCAACCGGCTTCAGGCCTACAACGTCCCGATCATGAAGGTCGTCGAGGCCGTGCGTAACGGAAACAATGACGTCGGCGGCCGCCTCCTGGAGTTCAGCGGAACCGAGTACATGGTTCGCGGCAGGGGCTACGCGAAAAGTACCGATGACATTGGAAACATCGTTCTTCTGAGCACGGAATCAGGAGTCCCAGTCCGAGTAAAGGACGTGGGCGATGTGGTTCTTGGCCCCGACATTCGCCGGGGAATCGCGGACTGGAACGGGCAAGGCGACGTTGTCTCCGGCATCGTCGTGATGCGCCAGGGAGAGAATGCGCTGCAGGTGATTGAGCGGGTGAAAGCGAAGATCAAGGACCTGGAACCCGGCCTGCCGGAAGGAGTGAAGATTGTCTCGGCGTACGACCGTTCCGAGCTGATCCTGCGCTCGATGGAGAACCTGAAGTCCACGCTGACCGAGGAGATGGTGGTGGTGGCCGTTATCATCTTCATCTTCCTGTGGCACATCCCGAGCTCGATCATCCCGGTATTCACGATTCCCATCGCCATCATCATCTCGTTCATCCCGATGAAGCTGATGGGAGTCAGCGCGAACATCATGTCGCTTGGCGGTATTGCCATCGCGATCGGCGCAATGGTGGATGCCGCCATTGTCGTCGTTGAACAGACGCACAAGCACCTTGAAGAGTGGGATCGCACCGGACGCCAGAAGGACTATCACCGGGTCGTCATCGACGCGGTGAAGGAAGTCGGCGGTCCGAGTTTCTTCGCACTGCTTGTCATTGCCGTCTCCTTCCTCCCGGTGTTGACGCTGGAGGCCCAGGAAGGCCGGCTTTTTAAGCCCCTCGCCTATACGAAGAACCTGTCGATGATTATCGCCGCTGTCCTGGCGATCACTCTAGATCCGGCCATGCGCTTGCTGTTCACTCACATGGACAACTTCAACTTCCGGCCCCGATGGCTGGCTCGAGTTACGAACGCGGTTCTCGTGGGGAAGATCCATTCCGAAGAGAACCATCCGATCAGCAAGATCCTGATCAGGATTTACGACCCCGTCTGCCGCTGGTCTCTGCGCTGGAAATACGCCGTTATCGCGGGTGCGGTCGCCACGGTCTTTGCGACGATTCCGATCTACGAAAAGATCGGCTCGGAGTTCATGCCCCCTCTGGACGAGGGCACGCTCCTCTACATGCCTTCGACGCTCCCCGGCATCTCGGTGACCGAAGCCGAGAGACTGATGCAGATTCAGGACCGCATCATCAAGGGCTTCCCGGAGGTTCTGACGGTGCTTGGGAAGAGTGGACGCGCTGAGACCTCCACCGATCCCGCTCCCTTGTCAATGATGGAGACCACGATCGTTCTCAAGCCACACGATCAGTGGCGCAAGGCGGATACCTGGTACTCCGAGTGGACCTGGGCGCCCTCGTGGCTCACGGCGGTATTCCGCCACATTACGCCTGATCACATCCCAACCGAGCAACTCGTGGACGAGATGAACGAGGCACTGACATTGCCAGGTGTGTCCAATGCCTGGACGATGCCGATCAAGGCCCGCACCGATATGCTGACTACCGGTGTCCGGACGCCGGTCGGTATCAAGGTGTACGGCGCGAATCTAAAGGAGATCGAGCGAATTGGTACAGAGATTGAAGGACTACTCCCAC
>DATIFQ010000449.1:0-8691 GCA_035455185.1 Bryobacteraceae bacterium
TGTCTTGCGGCTCCCGTTCCGACGGCCGCGCCTGCCGCGATCAGACCAAGAAAATCCCTACGTCTAACACTCTCCATGAGTTTCCCTGCCGCCGTTTCCAGTCGGTCCACCGGGGTACGGGGGATCGCCTTAGTGACCTTCCGCCTCCAGGAGCCGTTCCGCCTCCAGGGCCGCCATGCATCCCGCTCCGGCCGCGGTGATCGCTTGCCGGTAGACCCGGTCCTGCACGTCCCCAGCGTGAAAGACGCCTGTAACGCTCGTGCGCGCTCCGCCTTTCGAGACGATGTAGCCGTCCGGATCCAGTTCGATCTGTCCCGCGAAGACTTTTGTGTTCGGGACGTGGCCGATCGCCACGAAGAAGCCGTCCACCTCCTGCTCCCACAAGTGGCCGTCCTTCGTGCTTCTCAGACGCACGCCCGTCACGACGCCCTTCTCCACGTCGAAGACGTCGTCCACAACTGTATTCGTCAGCCACTTGATCTTCGGGTTGGCGTGCGCGCGTTCCAACATGATCTTCGAGGCGCGAAACTCGTCACGCCGGTGGACTACCGTGACCTCGGAGCCGAAGCGAGTCAGGAAATTCGCCTCCTCCATTGCCGAGTCGCCTCCGCCGATCACCATGATCTTCTTACCGCGGTAGAAGAAGCCGTCGCAGGTGGCGCATGAGCTTACGCCATGTCCGATCAGCTTCTGCTCATTGGGCAGCCCGAGCCAGCGCGCTGACGCTCCCGAGGCGATGATCAGCGCGCGCGTCTCCTGCCAGTCGCCGTCAACGTTCAGCCGGCACGGTCGCTTACTCAGGTCCGCCTCAATGACCGTCCCGTTCATGTACTCGGCCCCGAAACTCTCGGCCTGCTTCTTGATATTCTCGACGAGTTCCGGGCCGTTGATCCCTTCCGGAAAACCGGGAAAGTTCTCCACCAGCGTGGTCAGCGACAGTTGTCCACCGGGTTCGTAGCCGCTTACCACCAGGGGTTTCAGATTGGCGCGAGCGGCGTAAACTGCGGCCGTGTTACCCGCGCAGCCGGATCCGACAATGATTACGTTTTGCATGGGAGGAATGAACCTGCGTTGGAATTTCTTATGCTAGCATGACGCCGCCGGAGCCCTGCTCGATTTCAGGCGCCTGTCCACAAGCGGACCAACTGGTTGGCGACCAGCGCGCCCGCGTATGCCAGTCCACCCATGTAGCAGAATTGCAGCACCGGCCATTTCCATCCGCCCGTCTCGCGGCGCACAACCGCAATCGTCGACATGCACTGCATTGCAAACGCGAAGAAGACCAGGAGAGCCACCGCGCCCCCAAGGTGCAGATCCTGCCGCAGCGCCGCTTGAAGGCCGATGGACTGCGCGTCGCCCTCCATTCCGTAGATCGTGCCCAGTGTGCCGACGATCACCTCGCGCGCGGCAAGCGACGTGATCAGTCCGATACCGATCTTCCAGTTGAAGCCCAGCGGCCGAATCAGAGGCTCCACCGTCCGGCCGATTGTGCCGGCGACGCTGTCCGCAATCGCGGGCGCCCGGCCGCTCTGCAACGGCAGGTGCGCCATGATCCACAGGATGACTGCCATGAGCAGAATCACCGTGCCCGCCCGCCGCAAGAATATCTTGGAGCGATCGAGCAGCCGCAGACCGAGCGATTGCAGCGTCGGCCAGCGGTAAGGCGGCATCTCCAAAACGAACGGCGTCCGTTCGCTCTTCAGGATCGACGATTTCAGCAGTCGCGCTGTCGTCACTGCCGCTAGAAAGCCGAGCAAGTACAATCCCAGCAGCGCCGCCGCCCGCGTGCCGAGAAACGGCCCCAGCAGCCTGCGCTCCGGAAGGAACGCGGCGATGATCAGCGTGTACACCGGCAGCCGAGCCGAGCAGGTCATGAACGGGGCGATCAGGATTGTCGCGATACGGTCCCGCTTGTTCTCGATCGTGCGTGTCGCCAAAATCGCCGGCACGGCGCATGCGTACGCCGACAACAGCGGGATGAACGACTTGCCCTGCAGCCCGACCCGCGCCATCGTCCGGTCGGCGATCAGCGCCGCCCGGGCCAGGTAGCCGGAATCCTCCAGAATTCCGATGAACAGAAACAGCAGCAGGATCTGGGGCAGGAAGACCACCACCGAGCCCACACCGCCCCACACACCCTCGATCAAGAGGGAGCGCAGCGCGGACTCCGGCAAAAGGTTCTCCAGCCATGCACCCGACATCAGCACCAGGGATTGGATCCCGTCCATCAACGGCCGCGCCCAAGAAAAAATCGACTGAAAGACGGCAACCACAACCAGCCCGAAAACAATCGGGCCTTTCAGCGGATGGAGAAAGATCGCATCCAGACGGCGTGTCCAGCGCGGTGGTGCCGGGGGGTGATACGCCGCCCGGTCTCCAAGGCGCCCTGCCCACTGCCGGCAGTGCGGCACGTCGTGAATGACGGGAAGTTCCACCGGCGCGGGTACTCCCACTGTGCCGCCCAGGAACTTGAACACCGTGTCGACGCCCTCGCCGCGGGAGGCGCTGATCAGAGTTACGGGCGCGCCCAGTTGTCGCGCCAAAGCCTCGACGTCGAGCTTTCCGCCGCGGGCTCGCAAGTCGTCCGCCATGTTCAGGATCACCAGAGTTGGGATCCCGAGAGCCAGCACGGGCGCCGCCAGCACCAGGTGCCGCCCGAGGTTGGTCGCATCGAGGATCAGCAGAATAGCATCAGGCTTCGACACCCCCTCCATGCAACCCTGAAGGACGTCGAACGTCACCTGTTCGTCTTCGCTCCGGGGAGACAGACTGTAAACCCCCGGCAGGTCGACCACAGTGACCTCTTTGTTCGCACCCAAGCGCGCCTGCCCGATCCGCTGCTCGACCGTCACGCCAGGAAAATTGGCTACCTTCTGCCGCAGCCCGGTGAGCCGGTTGAACAGTGTCGACTTCCCCGAGTTCGGCGGTCCCACGATCGCCACCGTGCGAGGTCCGGCGCCCTTTTTGTGTGTCGGTACCGCCAGTGTGGTCGTCGGCGCGGAGCCGCAGCCGTGACAATCGCTCATTTCGAGCTCCTACGGGCGGAATTTTGGGGGTTTTCGAAGCATCAGATGGGTAGCAGTCTCCCGCCGAAGGGCGACCTCGGAGCCGTCGACGCGGTATACCCGCGGATCGCCGCCCGGCGCGCTGCCGGCTGCCGTAACCCGGCTTCCCGGCAAGAAGCCCAGCTCCATCAGCCGCCGCGACATGTCCTCCGGCAGTTCAAGATGGTCGAGAACGCCGTGTTCCCCTTCGCGGAGGTCCGTCAGGGATCGCGGGCTTCTGTTGAAACTCAGTTGCACCACGATTGTAGTATGAGACCTCGTTGTCGGAAAGTCAAGGAGCCTCCACCCTACGGGAAACCTCTCTTCCCATGCTACAATTTCTCGCGTGCTGGGTAGCGAGCCAAAGCAGGGCTACTCCCGTATCGAGGTCCGCCGCATGCTCAACTTCACTGAGCGGCAGCTTCGAAGCTGGGAGAAAGACCGCCTCATCCCGCGTCTGGAGACATTTGCCTTCTCCGATCTCATCGCCCTGCGCACACTCGTGCAGCTCAAGCGAGCCGGAATCTCTACCCCGAAGATCCGGCGCGCCGTCGAGGCGCTGCGAGACAAGCTAAGCGCCGTCTCCGACCCTCTCCGCGATCTCAAAATCTTCTCTGACGGAAGAAAAATTACCGTTCAGGTCGAGGGCGGCAAGATGGAGCCGGTGTCCGGCCAGTTGCTCCTCGATTTCGACCGTGAATCGCTCCACAAAATGCTCTCGTTTCCTCGCCATGGCGATCGGGATGACGACAAGGCTGCACGCCAGGCCCGCCAACTCGAAGCCACCCTCTGGTTCGAGAAGGCCTTGGAACTTGAACAGACCGGATCCCCCGTCGTCGAGATCATCGGTGCGTACGAGAAGGCCGTCGCACTCGACCCGCTATCGGCTGGCGCGTTCGTGAACCTGGGCACCATCTATTTCCACCAGCGGAAATGGGACGAGGCCGAGCGCAATTACCGCAAGGCTCTCGAGGCCGACTCGAGCTACTCGCTCGCCCACTTTAATCTCGGCAACCTGTACGACGAAAAGGGGGATCGCTCCAAGGCCTTCCTGCACTACCTGATGGCGATCCGCCTCAACCCGTCCTACGGCGACGCACACTACAACCTCGCCCTTCTCTACCAGAGCTCCGGCCAGGCTCTCCGCGCAGTCCGCCACTGGAAAGCCTACCTGAAAATCGACCCCGCTAGTCCCTGGGCGGCCATCGCCCGGCAGGAACTCGACAAGCTCTGCCGCGACACAATCGTGACCGGCTCCAAGTCGCGCACCCGGGGTCCCGACGCCGAAAGTGTATCCTAGAAGTTCGACCATCGAATCCCAGCCGCGACCAAAGGGAGCGGTCCGACAAAGCAGTTTCGGAGACAAACCTTGACCCGCTTGTTGCAAGCCATTCGCAGTTTCTTTTCGATTCTCTTCTCCGGCCGGCTGCCCGCCGATGTCGCCGCTGCGCTCGGCCTGGCGAAAGCGGCTCCTAAGCCCGGAACCCGTCCGCCGGAGCCACCCGTGCGTCCGGTTGATGGAGCGCTCCAGTTGTTGGCCATCCTCCAGCGGGACGCCCGCCTCGTCGACTTCCTCCTGGAAGACGTCTCCGGCTATTCCGACGAGCAGGTCGGCTCCGCCGTCCGTAGCCTCCACGAGCAGTGCCGCCAGGTGCTTACCCGGTATCTACGCCTGTCGCCGGTCATCGACGGCGTGGAAGGCACGTATACCAAGGTGGAATCGCCCGACCCCGCCCGGGTGAAGTTCATTGGCAACCTTCCCACCAAGGGAACCCCTGCCGGCGGAACGCTCCGTCACAAGGGGTGGCGCGCGGAGAAGATCGATCTGCCGCCGGTCGACCGACGGCACGACCTCAGCGTCATCGCCCCGGCGGAAATCGAAGTCGAGTAGCCTGCATTGCAGCCAACATACGTCATCGGCATCGACCTCGGCACCACGAACTGTGGCCTTGCATTCGCCGAAGCACGCGTGGAGTCGCCGCATCAGTTGCCGACTGTGCTTCCGTTCGCGGTTCCACAACTGGTGAACCCGGGCGAGGTTCGCGAGGAAGCTCTCCTCCCCTCGGCGCTGTTCCTTCCCGGTCCCACCGACTTCCCCGCCGGCTCCATCGCGCTTCCCTGGGATCCGGAACCGGCGGCCGTCACGGGCCAACTCGCGCAAAAGCGCGGTGTCGAGAATACCCGCCGTCTCGTTGCGTCTGCCAAATCATGGCTCTGCCATGCGGGGGTCGACCGCACTTCACCCATCCTGCCTGTTGGCGCGCCGGACGGCGCGCCGAAGATCTCTCCGGTTGAGGCGTCGCGGCGATATCTGGAGCACTTGCGCAACGCCTGGAATTGGGCGCGCCCGGATGCGTCATTCGATGCGCAGAATATCCTCGTGACCGTTCCCGCGTCGTTCGACGCTGTCGCTCGCGACCTTACCCTGCGCGCCGCGGGAGACGCCGGCTACGCGAATGTCGTTCTGCTCGAGGAGCCGCAGGCGGCTTTCTACGCCTGGATTGAGCGCCACCCGGACTGGCGCGATCGGGTGCGCGTCGGCGATCTCATCCTCGTCGTCGACATCGGCGGCGGCACCACCGACTTTACGCTCATCGCCGTCACTGAGCGCGACGGCGAGCTTCAACTGGAACGCGTCGCCGTAGGCGAACACATCCTGCTTGGCGGCGACAATATGGACCTCGCGCTCGCGCGCTTCATCGAGCAGCAGCTCTCCGCGGGAGGGCGGAAGATCGATTCCTTCCAACTCCACGCGCTTTGGCAAAATTGCCGGCTCGCCAAGGAGCGTCTGCTCGAAGACGGGAACACGGCCGAAGAACACCCGGTGACCATTCTCGGTAAAGGCTCGGGGCTGGTTGGCGGAACCATCAAGGCGGCTCTCCGCCGGGGAGACATAGAACGCATCCTGCTCGACGGTTTCTTCCCGCAAACATCGAGCAACGATATGCCGCAGCGCCGCCGCGCCGGTTTGCAGGAACTCGGCCTGCCGTACGCCGCCGACGCCGCGATTACGCGGCACCTCGCGCGCTTTCTCCGCCAGCAGGCCTCATCCGCCGAGCACGGCTCAGTACGTCGCGGCCCGAGCGGCCTCGCCTGTCCGACGCACGTTCTCTTCAACGGCGGTGTGCTGCGCGCCGGGCTTGTCCGGGAACGTCTGCTCTCCACGCTGAACGTCTGGCTTGACGGCGAAAGCATGCCGGCTGCCAGGCCCCTCGAGGGGGACGACCTCATGCACGCCGTCTCCCGCGGCGCGGCCTACTATGGTCTTGCGAGGCTCGGCCACGGAGTTCGCATCCGCGGCGGCGTCTCGCGCACATACTACGTCGGCATCGAGACCGCCATGCCCGCTGTGCCCGGCCTTCCGGCTCCGCTCAAAGCGCTCACCGTCGCTCCGTTCGGTATGGAGGAGGGAACAGAGCTGCGTCTAACCGGGCGTGAATTCGGTCTTGTCGTCGGTGAACCGGCCGAGTTCCGTTTCCTCACCTCTGCGTCGCGCAAGGACGACCCCGCTGGTCATCTCCTCGATGAGGTGGGCGACGACGTCGAAGAACTTTCTCCCATGGAAGTCACCTTGCCTTCGGCCGGCGACGCCGGAGAAGTCGTGCCGGTTACCCTGGAGACCGTCGTTACTGAAACCGGCCTCCTCCAGTTATGGTGCGTGGCCCGCGACGGTCGCCGCTGGAAGCTCGAATTCAACGTTCGCGAACGGGTTTCTCCATGAAAGTCGGCATCGATCTCGGCACTACGAACTCCGCCCTCGCATACATCGATCCAGCCGAAGCTGCCGGCGCCGATTTCCCGCCGGTGCATTTGCTCCCCATCCCGCAGCATGTCGAGCAGGCGATCGTCGAACCGCGGCGCACGCTGCCGTCATTCCTCTTTCTTGGAGACGACCGGCAGTATGTCGGTACGTTTGCGCGCGAGCAAGGTGCGCTCGTGCCGGCCCGTGTCGTGCACTCCGCAAAATCCTGGCTCTCGAACCCGGATGTCGACCGCACCGCGAAGATCCTTCCCTGGGACGCCCGCGAAAGCGGCCGGATCCTTTCGCCCGTCGAGGTCTCCGCGCGCTTCCTTGGCCACATCCGCGAATCATGGGACGCCGCGCGGTCCGAGCCTCTCTCGGCCCAGGAAATCGTTCTTACGGTGCCTGCTT
The DNA here is from genome assembly GCA_035455185.1 of Bryobacteraceae bacterium. GTDB lineage: Bacteria > Acidobacteriota > Terriglobia > Bryobacterales > Bryobacteraceae > JAEHDI01. The sequence continues at coordinate 7,198 of DATIFQ010000449.1, forward strand.
CGTTCGACGAAGAGGCGCGGGAGCTGACGGTCGCCGCCGCCGCAGAGGCCGGTCTCGCCAATTTCACCCTGCTCGAAGAGCCAGCCGCGGCGTTCTATTCGTGGATCGCCAACCACCTGTCGCAGTCCCGGAAGGACCTTTTTGACGGCCAGCTCGTGCTGGTCTGCGATGTCGGCGGCGGGACGTCGGACTTCACGCTCATCCGCATTCACCGCGAAGGCGATCGCATCGACTTCACCCGCACCGCCGTCGGCCGTCATCTCCTGCTGGGCGGCGACAACCTCGACCTCACCCTCGCCTGGCTGGTCGAAACCAAGCTCGGCGTCGCGCTCTCCATCCGTCAGCGCAGCGCTCTCCGGCGCCAATGCGCCGCCGCCAAGGAACGCCTGCTTTCCGATGCCTCTTTGCCCTCGGTCGAGATCCGGGTGCTTGGCGCTGGCACCTCCATCGTTGGCGGGACTCTCAAGACCGAGATCCTGAGGGAGGAGGCGTTGGAGCTCGCCCTCGAAGGCTTTCTGCCCTTCTGCCAATTGTCCGACCGGCCTCAGGAGGAGAAGCGCAGCCTCTTCCGCGAGCTCGGCCTGCCGTACGTCTCAGACCCCGCTGTCACCCGTCACCTCGCCGCTTTCCTCGCGAGCGCCGGCCTCGACGCCGCCGGTCCCGACGCGATCCTGTTCAACGGCGGCTTCTTCATGCCCGATCTGTTGCGCGAGCGCGTGGCCGATGTGGTCGGAACTTGGTACGGGCGCAGGCCGCTCGTTCTCGAGAACCGCGATCTCGACCTCGCCGTCGCCGTCGGAGCCGCCTATTACTCCTACGTCCGTTCTACAGGCAGTGGGCTCCTCGTTCGCGGTGGCCTGCCTCGCACATACTACATCGGCATCGGCGGCGGTCCGGGCGGGGAGAAGGCGCGGGCCGTCTGTCTTGTGCCGCGCGGGGCCGAAGACGGCGCCTTCCTCGAACTCGATCGTGACGACCTTCAGCTCGTCGCCAACCGCCCTGTTTCTTTCCGTCTCTACAGCTCGCTGACGCGTACCGGCGAGATGCTCGGCGACGTCGTCGACTTCGATGCCGCGCAACTCGGCGATGAAGTACACGTTCACGCACCGCTCCACGCCGTCATCCGCTTCGGAAAGCGAACCGGTGACCGGCTCGTGCCGGTGAAACTGGCCGCCCGCCTCACCGAGATCGGCACCTTGGAAATCTGGTGCGAGTCGAAAGTTAGCGAGCACCGCTGGCGGCTCCAGTTCGAGCTGCGCAAGACAGCCGTCGAGACGGAGAAGCCGCGAGCCGCGGCGGTTGTCAGCGAGGAGGCTGTCGCGGGTGCCGCCGAGATCGTTCGCACCGCGTTTTCCACGTCCGAACGGCCGCTCGCGCCCGAGGAGCTTCCCGCCCGGCTTGAACAGGCGATGGGACTCGGGCGGAATTCGTGGCCGCTCGGCGTCATCCGCCGTCTTGCCGATGTCTTCCTCGAAACGGCCGAGGGGCGCCGCC
>DATIFQ010000450.1:0-18784 GCA_035455185.1 Bryobacteraceae bacterium
AAGATCGACCGGCCGCAGATCGACTGCCACATCGCCTACACGACCGACGAAACGCATCGCATTCTGCGCGACAACATCTCGCGCTCACCGCTGTACAGTGGCCGTATCGAAGGCGTCGGTCCGCGCTACTGCCCGTCCATCGAGGACAAAATCATCAAGTTCCCTGAGAAGATACGCCATCAGATTTTTCTGGAGCCCGAAGGGCTCGACACGTACGAGGTCTATGTCAACGGCATGTCCACCAGCATGCCGATCGATGTGCAGACAGCCATGGTCGCTTCGGTCCCAGGGCTTGAAGACGCCGAAATGATTCGGCCCGGCTACGCCATCGAGTACGACGCCATCGACCCGCGCGAGTTGGACCATACTCTCGAAGTGAAGTCGATCCGCGGACTGTACCTCGCAGGCCAGATCAACGGAACGTCCGGCTACGAGGAAGCCGCCTGCCAGGGAATCATCGCCGGTTTGAACGCTGCGTGTCGTCTCGGAGGAATGGAACCCCTCGTCATCGGGCGCAATGAGGGATATACCGGAATCCTCATCGACGACCTGATCACGAAAGGCGCCGAGGAACCCTACCGGATGTTTACTTCCCGCGCCGAGTTCCGGCTTCACCTCCGCATCGACAACGCCGACGAGAGGCTCACGCCGGCCGGCCGCCGCGTCGGGCTGGTCACTGAGGAACGCTGGCGGCTCTACACCCGCAAACAGGAGCAGAAGCAGCGCCTGCTGCCGTTGCTGGAACAAACTCGCGTGTCGCCGGACATCCTCCCAGATGTCAACCTGCCGTCCGGCGACCGCCCCACCCTGGCTCAATGGCTGAAGCGTCCCGAAGCTCGCATCGGTGCGCTAACGGGATGGATCGCCGGCATCCTTGGTGAGCCGCCGGTGCGCGGAGTTCTTACGACGCTCGAGACGGAAATCAAGTACGACGGCTATATGGCCCAGCAGGAGCGGCAGATCGAGCGACTCAAGAACGCCGAGGGCCGCCGTATCCCGGACACATTCACTTACCACAATGTGCCGGGTCTCTCGCTCGAGGTTCGTGACAAGCTCCAGCGGGTCCGCCCGGCAACCCTCGGCCAAGCCGGCCGGATCCCCGGCGTCACCCCAGCCGCCATCGCCGTCCTGGATGTATACTTGACCCTTGCGCGCGAAAATGCGTCATAATCGGCGCATTTTTGTGCGTTTTGGGAGCATTTTGTGACCCGTTTTCGCACGCTCCTGGACGAGAACCTCTCCGGAATCTGCACGCTGACCAACGCCCAGATCGAGCAGCTTTATGGCCACTTCAAGCTTCTAAGTCATTGGAACGAAAGGATTAATCTCACTTCGATCCGGGATGTCGACACTGCTGTCCTTCGCCATTATTGCGAGTCCCTTTTTTTCGCCTCCCGCCTGCCTAAGTCCTTTGTTTCCATCGCCGACGTCGGCTCCGGTGCCGGTTTTCCCGGCATCCCGATCGCCGTCCTGCGCCCGGACTGCCGGGTCACACTGATCGAATCCGTTCAAAAGAAAGCACTTTTCCTTCGTGAGGCGACGCGGGGGTGGGAGAACGTGCGAGTCGTCGCCCGGCGGGCCGAGGAAGTCGAGGAACAGTTCGATCTGATCGTGGCGCGAGCGGTTTCACCGAAAGGGGTTGTACGGCTTGTGCCGAGGCTAGCGCCGGCGGTGGGGCTGTCGATCGGGGAAGATAATCTCCATAAGCTATTGAAAATAAAAGATATAATCTGGGATCATCCTGAGAAGCTACCGTGGGGAGAGCGTCGAGTGATTCTGATCGGACGTCAGGTTTCACGTGGAACGTGAGTGTGTTCGTAAATGGGATTGGCTTTGTTCGGTCTACGTCTGGGCGTTCCACGTGAAACACCAGCCGTGATACGATGAGTGGAATCATTCCCGGGAGTCTGATTCTTGGGTAAGGTCATCGCGATTGCGAACCAAAAAGGCGGCGTCGGCAAAACAACGACCGCCATCAATCTGGCGGCTTCTCTCGCCGCCAACGACCTGCGTGTTCTCCTCGTCGATGCGGATCCGCAGGGTAACTCCACCACCGGACTTGGCGTTTCCAAGGACCACGAGCGCGCTAGCCTGTATCACGCGCTCATGGGCCAGCGGGAGATGGGGTCAATTACGGTGCAGACGGATTTCTTCGGGCTGGATCTCATTCCGGCTGACAGAAACCTCGTCGGTGCGAACCTTGAGCTGATTGAATTCGAGGGGAGAGAAACCCGCCTGCGCCAGACACTACAAACATTGCGGGATAAGTACGAATACATCCTGATCGACTGCCCGCCCGCGCTAGACCTGTTGACGCTAAACGCGCTCGTGGCAGCGGATTCGGTGCTAATCCCGATCCAGTGCGAGTTTTTCGCCCTCGAGGGCATTTCCCAGTTGCTGGACACAGTCGAGCGCATCCGCGAGTCTTTCCACCACCCGCTGAAAATCGAGGGGGTGCTGCTCACGATGTTTGACGACCGGACGAATCTGACCCGCCAGGTCGCCGCCGATCTGAGGGAGTTCTTCAGCGACGAAGTCTTCAAGACTGTGATTCCCCGGAGTGTCCGACTGGCTGAAGCTCCCAGTTATGGCAAACCGATTCTTGCCTACGACATCCGGTCCCGCGGAGCGGAAAGCTACATCCGGCTCGCGAAGGAGATCCTAGCGAATGACCAAGACGTCAGAACACCCACGGAAGGCGCTCGGTAAGGGCCTGTCGGCGCTCCTTGCGCCCCGCGCACCCCAGCTTGCTTCGGCCCCGGCCCCGGTACCTCGGCGTCCCGAGGGTGAAGAGGTTTTGCGGATCCCCGTCACGCAGATTGACCCAAATCCGCTTCAATCACGCACGATATTCCAGGCCGAGAAGCTCGATGAGCTCGCACAGTCGATCAAGGCGAATGGCGTGATTCAGCCTCTCATCGTGCGCCGGCACGAGAACCGCTATCAACTCGTTGCCGGTGAGCGGCGGTGGCGCGCGTCGAAGATCGCCGGCTTGACCGAGGTGCCCGTCGTGGTTCAGAACCTGACCGACGAGCAGCTTCTGGAAGTCACGCTGATCGAGAACATCCAACGCGAGGACCTCACGCCGATCGAAGTCGCGCACGCGTTCGAGCGTCTCGTGAGGGAACTCGGACTCAGTCATGACGAAATCGGCAGGCGGACGGGAAAGGATCGCAGCACGATCACCAACCTGCTTCGTCTGCTTCGTCTGCCGCCGGACATTCAGCAACTTCTCACGGAACACCGACTCTCGATGGGGCATGCACGGGCGATTCTCGGGCTGCCAAGTGAGGAATTGCAGCGCCAGGTCGCAGAGAAGGCCTCGGCGCAAGGGTTATCGGTCCGGCAGGTCGAACGGCTCATCCAGCGAATGACGGAGTCTAGGGAAACCAAGTCTCCCGATGAGGTATCGATCGACCCGAACGTCAAAGCCGCAATTGACGAGCTGGAACGGGTGCTCGGCACGAGAGTTCGGATCCAGCAGAAATCGGATCATCGCGGCCGCATAGAAATCGAATACTACTCAACTGACGACCTCGACCGAATCTACACGCTCATCGTCGGAGACTGATGCGCTCGGGATGGTGCCGGCGGCTGGAATCGAACCAGCGACCTAGGGATTATGAGACCCTCGCTCTAGCCTCTGAGCTACGCCGGCGTCGTGGGCTCTCTATTCAGCGTATTCACCGCCAGGCGATTCTGTCAACTTCGGATGCTCGGATCCACGGTCGCTTGACAAGGGCAGGCTACCGGGTCCATATTGAGGGTGGAAGACGGTCGAGAGCGGCTGGATTCCGGTTCCCTCCATCGGGAGGGAGGATATCACGGCTTTTTCCTTCGGGAGACGGTCGTAACAAAGGAGGAAGTCCATAGAGAACGTCCACAATTGGGGGCGACTACCGGCTTTCTCCGCTGGCCAACTGTGAACCTGAAGCGCCGGAGAGCCATTTGAAGGCTAGAGCAGGCGCCGCGGAACGCGCACCGCAAAAGTAAGGTAGCACACAGTTGGAGGATGCGGTTTCGGTTACGGCAAATTGGCCGGCCGGGGCTGGCATCGCAGCAGAGTGTCGGCGGTCGCCCTTTCGTTTGTCCGGACGTTTGCGCCGTGCGTTGACACTTCCCCTCGCCCTCCAGTAGATTCGTAGTTGCCCCGCCTTCCGAGCGAGGAAATAACTTCGTGACTTCCGTCGAGTTTCAAGGCGTCTCCAAGAGCTATCCAATCTACGCCTCTCCGGGCGACCGGCTCAAGGAACTTCTGACGCTCAACCGGCGGTCGTTTCACCGCGATTTCTGGGCTCTCCGCGATGTGTCTTTTGAAGTGCGCCGGGGAGAGACCTTTTGCGTAATCGGAGAGAACGGTGCGGGAAAAAGCACGCTTCTTCAGATGGTTGCGGGTATTCTGCCTCCAGCGTCGGGTACCGTGCGAGTGGAGGGGAGGGTCTCGGCCTTACTCGAATTGGGCTCCGGATTCAACCCGGAATTCACGGGACGCGACAACGTCTATCTGAACGCTGCGATTCTCGGATTTTCGCGACAGCAGATCGACCGTAAGTACCGGGAGATCCAAGAGTTCGCCGAAATCGGTGATTTCGTCGACCAACCGGTGAAAACGTACTCCAGCGGAATGGTCGTCCGCCTTGCGTTCGCGGTGGCGATTCACGTTGATCCGGAGATCCTGCTCGTCGATGAGGCGCTAGCGGTCGGCGACATTTACTTCCGGCAGCGGTGCATGCGGAAGGTCCACGAACTCAGATCGCGCGGGATCACCATCTTGTTTGTTTCGCACGCGATCGCCGATGTTAAGGCGATTGGCGATCGTACCCTCTGGCTCGAAGAGGGCCAGGTCAAAGATCTGGGCACGACGGACGCCGTAGTGGCCCGGTATCTGGCGGCGATGGCCGAGAAGGACTCCGCATACTTGAACCTCACACATCGGCCGGCACCGGAGTCTAGCAGGGCGCAGTATCGGGCGCCCGAGATCGTCGAAACGATCCCGAACATCGATCACCGGCACGGGGACGGACGCGCCGAAGTCATCGGAATCGCTGTTTTGGACTCCACCGGCCACCCGTTGCCGTTACTTGAGCCCCAGTCGCGGGTGGTGGTGAGGATCAGCGTGCGGGCGAAAGAGGAGATTTCACTGCCAGTGGTTGGCTTTATGCTTCGGAACCACCTCGGTATCGATTTCGCCGGGTTCAATACCGCCCGGGAGGGGATCGAACTTCCGCCGATGCGCCCGGGGGACATTCACACCGTCGATTTCCATGTCGATTTCCCGGAGCTGTATCCAGGAACATTTTCGTTCTCTCCGGCGATCGCCGACGGACCGCTCGTGAGCTATCGCACTTGCGACTGGATCGACAACGCCGTCACGCTGCAAATGGGCCACAGCGGCGGCCAGGTCTACGGCTACATGCGCATCCCGTGCCGGGTTACGCTGAACAGCCGGTTGCACTCCGAGGCCCGCGAAACGGAGACCAAAGTTGGCTGAATTTACGGGCGAGCGAGTCATCCCAGGGCAGGTAGACGGAGATCTTTGGAATGAGCACATCGCACGTTACGCCTTCGCGTCCCGGCTGGCCCGTCTCAAACGGGTGCTCGACGCGGGCTGCGGATCGGGCTACGGAGCAGCGGACTTGGCACGGTGCGCAGCGACAGTGGTGGGAGTGGACAATTCAGCAGAGGCCGTCGCCTACGCCCGCGCACACTATCCGCTTCCAAACCTAAGATTCCTCGAAGGTTCCTGCTCGTCATTGCCGCTAGCGACAGGGTCGTTCGATCTGGTGGTGTCGTTCGAGGTCATCGAGCACCTGCAGGACTGGGCGACGTTTCTGAGCGAGGTGCGCCGCGTTCTCGCTCCGGGCGGGCAGGCAATCATCTCGACGCCAAACAGCCAGTACTATACGGATTCGCGCGGAGAAAGCGGCCCGAATCCGTGGCACGAGTATGAGTTCGCCTTCGAAGAATTCCGCGACGAGCTTCTCAAGGTGTTCCCGCACGTGTCGATGTTCGTGCAGAACCATGTCGAGGGCTTCGTCTTCCAACCCGTGAAGACATTCTCCACCGCGGAAGCGAGGGTCGAGAGTGGAGGGGGCGGACCCGAGGACTCGCATTTCTTCGTGGCCGTCTGCGCGCTGTCGCCGCAGACCGGAGCACCAACGTTCATCTATCTGCCGAAGGCGGCGAACATCCTTCGAGAGCGCGAGCAGCATATCGTCAAGCTCCAGAAGGAGATGGCGATCAAGGACCAGATGCTGCTCGACATGGAGAAGGAGCTCAAGGAACGCTCCGAATGGGCGGAACGACTCAACTCCGAACTGCGAGAGGCGGGAGCGACGATCGAGCGGCTTCATCGCGAACTGGGCGAGATGTCGCGAGGCTACGAAGCAAAGGTCGGCGAACTCGAGGAGGAGAACCGAAAACGCGCGGAATGGGCTCTGGAGACCGAACGCCGGCTCGAAGACAAGGTGCAGGAGCTTGCGAAGTGCGTCGACGTTCTGCACGAGACGGAGAAGACGCTCGATGAGCGGACGACATGGGCGTTCGGCTTGCAAAAGCAGGTTCGCGATGTCGAGTACCAGCTTGCCCTGGTCCGGGGCTCGCGGTGGATGAAGCTCGGCAATGCATTCGGCATCGGGCCGCCGCTGCCGAAAGAGTGAGATGACGGTCTTCCCACGCGTGCTGCGGGCGTTGCCGCTGCTGTTGATCTCGCCGCTGCTGATTCTGCTGACAGCCGCGGCGCTGGTGGCCGCTGATCTGGTCTGGTTCCTCCTGGCGCGCAGATGGCTTTTACCAGAAACCGGGCCGGCGAAGCAAGCCACCTCGGTAGTAATTCCCAACTGGAACGGCCGCGACCTGCTGGAAGAATACCTCCCCTCTGTCGTCGCCGCCCTGGAGGCGAACCCTGAAAACGAGATCCTCGTAGTGGACAACGCTTCCGAAGATGGCAGCGCCGCTTGCTTGCGCGAGCGTTTTCCACACGTAAGGGTGCTCGAGATGCCGCGGAACCTCGGCTTCGGTGGCGCATGCAACGCCGGAGTCATGGCGGCGGCGAACGATATCGTCGTGCTGCTGAACAACGACATGCGCGTGGAGCCGGATTTCCTGAGGCCGCTGCTGGAAGGTTTTGCGGATGAGAAGGTGTTCAGCGTCTCCTGCCAGATCTTCTTCACGAACCCGGAGAAGGCCCGCGAAGAGACGGGGCTGACACAGGGATGGTGGCAGAGCGGTGCGCTGCGGGTCCGTCACCGGATCGACGAGGGCGTGAAGACGCTCTACCCGTGCTTTTACGGGGGCGGCGGCTCCATGGCGGTCGACCGGCGGAAGTTTCTGGAGCTCGGCGGGTTCGACCGTCTGCTCGAACCGTTCTATCTGGAGGACACGGACCTCGGATACATGGCCTGGAAGCGCGGCTGGAAGGTGATGTACGAGCCGCGCAGCGTTGTCTATCACGAACACCGTGGCACGATTGGGCGGCGGTTCAGCGCACGAGAGATAGAGCTTGTCCTTGAAAAGAACTTTATACTTTGGAGCTGGAAAAACATCCACGAGTGGCCCCGCCTGGCGTCGCATTTCTTCTACTGTTACGCCGGCGCACTCGCAAGCGTGGTGTTCGGCAAATCGCCGGAACGGGCGACGCTTGAGGGCTTGTGGCGCGCGTGCCGACAACTTCCGCAGGCTGTCCGTTCGCGCTGGAACGCGCGGGATCTGGCGGCGGTCAACGACACCGAAGCCTTTCGCCGACCGCTGGGCGGATACTTCCGGGATCGTTTCGCGACGGTCCCCACCGAGCTGGACAGGCTCCGCGTGCTCTTCGTCTCTCCGTATCCGATCGTTCCGCCGGTTCACGGCGGCGGCGTGTTCATGTACCAGACGTTGCAGGAACTCGTACGGCACTGTGAGGTGCATCTCGTCGTGCTACTGCACTACCCACACGAGCTGGCGGCGCATGATTGCCTACGCGGGCTGTGCGCATCGGCAGAGTTCCTGGTGAAGAAGACAGTCACGGGCAACGGAGCTGGATCGATCCTGCCGCACGCCGTCCGCGAGTTTGCCAACAGCGATCTGGAGTGGCTGATCCACCGACAGATCCACACGCAGGAAATCGACGTCGTCCAGCTCGAATACACGCCGATGGGCCAGTATGGGGGCGACTACCGCCGGGTTGTAAACGTGCTGTTTGAGCACGACATTTACTTTCAGTCGATCGGCCGAGGCTGGAAGCAGGCTTTCGGCGCCGGGGGAAAGCTCAAGGCGGCGGTGGAGTACCTGCGGGCGCTCCGCTACGAGACGAGCATCCTGGAGCGGATGGACCGGATTCAGACGTGCAGTACCGCAAACCGGGACTACCTGCTGTCCTTCGCGCCGGACCTTGACGGCCGCATCCAAGACGGCCTCCGGGCGGGGATCGACACCTCCCGATATCACTTCCGGCCGGATGGTCGCGAACCGGCAACGATGCTTTTTCTGGGGAACTTCCGCCACCTACCGAATCGGACGGCATTGGACTGGTTCATCGAGAACGTGCTGCCGCGGGTTCGCAAGCAGCGTCCGGACTGCCGACTCGTGGTTGTCGGCAGCGAACTGCCGCCTCGACACGCCTTTTCGAGCGTGGAGAACATCGAGCTGGCGGGCTACGTAGACGACATCCGCGGGCCGCTGGAGCGGTACTCGGTCTTCGTTTGTCCGATCCTCAGCGGGTCCGGCGTTCGCGTAAAACTACTGGAGGCCTTTGCCGCAGGCATTCCCGTCGTCTCTACGCGATTGGGCGCAGAAGGACTGGCAAGCGTCGACAGGGAGTTCTGCGCTCTCGCGGACGATGCGGAGACGTTCGCCACAGACATCCTCGACCTGTTCGATCATCCCGACCGGGCGGCGCAGATGGCCACGCGTGCGCGGAGTGAAGTCGCGGAGCGTTGGGACATGGGGAAGGTGACCGCGAAACTGGCGGCGAGCTACCGTGAGGCCGTCCGGGAAAAGCGATTCACCACAGAGAGCACCGAGAACACGGAGGACTAATGGAAAGACCTCTCCCTGCGGTCGCGGCTCCTTATGGCACAGTGGGGATCACTTCGCCGAAGTGACGTCCTTCCAGCTTTCCAAAATTCCGGCCGGCGAATCGGCGTACCGTACGGTGAAGTTTCCGCCGGCACCTAGCATCGCGTATACGCCGGCGGAGCGGCGATAAACCCCGGTAGCAAGCTTTTCGCCAGCGAGGCGTTGCGCCTCGTCCACCGGATTCAGCAGTAGCAGTGGCCGCGGCGCCACCAACGCCGCCAAGTCCGGCAGATCAAACTCTTGCAGCGCATCCTGCACGAAGTCACTCAGTGGATGAGAGAAGATCTCACCTTCGACAATGGAGGCGTACGACAGCAGCGCGCCAGTCACGGCCGCGGAGCGAATACGATCGTCCAGCGCGGCTGCGTACAAGACGAGTAGGCCTCCCGAACCGCTACCCACCGCGGCGACCGCCCCGCGCTGCACCTCTTTGCGGGCCTCCAGATAGTCGACCGCCCGGAGAACGTCATAGGCGCGCATGCCGAGCACGTTTCTGCCAACCCTGAGCGCGCTGTAGAAACGGCCGGCCTCCTCCCCGGTGCCGAGGTCGGCATAATCCTTTACCAGCTCCTGGCCTGTTTCTCCGGCGCCGCGCACGTCGATGGCGAGCACCGCGCGGCCCGCTTCGACCAGAGGCCGCAGATATCGCTCCACCACTCCACCAGCGCTCTTGCCATTGTCGTTGACGAAGATGATGCCGGGCGCGGGCTTCACGCTCCTAGGCAGAAGAAGCAGCGCGGGCACGTAAATCCCTGGCTCGCTGTAGTAGACCAGCTTCTCGAGGGTGTACGCTCCCTTATCGGCGCGAACCAGCGTGTTCGCCTGAAGGGGTTCGGCGCTCGACGGGAGTGCGATCTTCCCGGAAATAGTCCGGCGCAACCGAGCCTGCCAGCGCTGCCACTGTTCGCGGCCGGCCGGGGCGGCGGCTCCGGCCCGCAAACCGCGGAACCGGGCACGATTCAACGAAGAAAGCGTTTCACCGCCGATCGACGTCCTCACCTGGCCGGTGAGTGTGGCCGCCAGGTCTGCTTCCGTTTCCAGCGCGGTGCGAGGCTCCTCCACGCTGTCCGCCGCGATCCCGGGCAGCCAGCGTGTGAGCCAGCTATACGCCACAGGAAACATCGCGTCGGTAAACCCGTGCGGACCGTCGAAGATGCGGAATTGCGTTCGCTCAGCCGCTCCGGCGACCTCATAGAGCCGGGCGACCAGCTCGTGCCGGCGGCGCTTCTCCGCCACGCTGGAACGCGAATCGCCGGTCGCTTCCATCATCAGCAGCGGGCGCGGCGCGATGAGGGCGTCGACATCAGCCACCGTCATGCTCGCGCGGAACAGGTTGTCTGCGATGCAGCCGCCATAACAGACGGGTATCGCCACCCTCACCCTCGGGTCGTAGGCGGTGAGGAGTTCCGTCAGCCATCCACCGCCAGATATGCCGGTAACGGCGATGCGCTTGCCGTCAACGTCATTGCGGGATTCGAGGTAGTCGAGCCCGCGCAACGCATCCCACAACAGGTACGAAACCAGGTTGCCCGACGTCAGGATGGTTCGCCCCGCGGCCAGCCCGTGCTCGGTGGTGACGAAGTACTCCGACGTACCCGGATGGATGATCGGCCGGCGGAAGACGGGATCCCAGGATTCGACGCGCTCGCCCATCCCGGGAAGGTCGTACACGAGAACAAGGAAGCCGCGGCGTGCGAGGTACATCGCCAGCCGCTGATAATCCGGGTAGGCCTTGCCCGCGCCCCAGTGGCCCACATTCGCCAGCACCGCCGGAAACGGGGCTTTGACCCTCCGGGGCACGTAGACGTTGGCCGTGACATAGAAACGCGGCCGGCTTTCGAACAAGAGTTTCTCGACGAAGTAGTCGCCGCGGTCGAGCGTGCCGGTCACGTGGGAGTTGAGCGGGCTGCGACCGGGCAGGGCGCCGACGGCTGCCCGCAGGCGCTCGCGAGCAGCGGTCTGGAACCGCTCCAGGTCCGCGGTGTTCTTCACCGTTGCGATAGCGCCTTCATGTTCCGCTTCGACGGCGGCGGTTAGCTTGCGCAGATACGCGTCCAGCATGCGGTCGGCCTGCTCGAACTCCGCCCGACCGTAGAGCACGTTCCACTCGGGGCTGAAGTCCACCGCGGACTGCGCCTCCACGGTCGCAGGCGCAGCGTTCAGAAGGAGTAGCAGCGGGACCATGCGGGCGAAAACTCTGTTGGCGTCCATTGGTAGATTATGGCGCGCAGTCGCGGCTCGGAAGCTGCGTGTGTTACTTACCGCCGGTGAGGTCTTTTTTCAGCCGCTCGGCGATTCGGCGGGCGGTGCGGTCCATCTGCTCGGCGGTGGTGTTCTTGGGCTTTTCGAAGGCGGACCAGATCACGTTCCGGGTGTGGGCATCGACCAGGAACAGCGTCCCCCGCGCCCGGCCGGAACTGAAGAGTCGAACCGGTCTCTCCCTCGTCTTCCGAGCCTCTTCGGTGGCTTCGGAATCCCCGGAAGTGGCGGTCTCCTTCTTCTCCGATGTCTCCGCTTTCTCCGGAGCAGCGGCAGCCGGCTTGGTTTCCGCCGGCGTCTCGGCAGGATAGAGGTCCGCGAGACGCTTCTCAAAGACTTCGCCAATCTGGTCGGTAAGCACGGCGTCAGCCTTCTTCGGATCAGTCACCACCTGGACGACACCTTCCGAAGTCAGCCGGTTCGCAAGAAACTGATCGAGGCCACCCGTCATCGGGAAGAGATATACCGACTGGACCTTGGGCGTCTGAACACCGGCGATGGGAAGCGACGCCATCAAGGCGATGCAGCATAATAGGAGGACGACCGGCTTCATGGATACCCCCATCATACAGCATGTATAAGGACCTGACGGTTACCGTAATCATTCCGTGTCTCAACGAAGAGCAGGGCGTAGAACAAGTTCTGAAGAGCATGCCCGCATTCGTCGACGAGGTGATCGTCGTCGATAACGGTTCCACGGATCGCACATCCGACGTCGCCCGCTTCCACGGGGCGAAGGTGATCCGCGAGGAAGTACGCGGTTACGGACGGGCCTATAAGAGAGGGTTTGCTCATGCGACAGGAGATCTCATCGTCACGCTGGACGGCGACCATAGTTATCCGGTGGATGCGCTCTCCTATCTTCTGGAGGCCTTTCTGCATCTCGAGGTCGATTTCCTGAATACGTCGCGCTTCCCTGTCCGCGACCCTCGTGCGATGAGTCTCAAACACTGGGTGGGGAATATCATCCTGTCGCTGGTGATGTCGGCGTTGTTCTTCCGTTGGGTCCGGGACTCCCAATCCGGTATGTGGGTGCTCCGGCGATCGATTCTCAATGACATGCACCTCGAGTCCGACGGGATGGCCTTCTCGGAGGAGATCAAAGTCGAGGCGATTCGCAATCCACGAATCCGCTTCCGTGAGATCACGATTCTGTACTCGTCGAGGCTTGGGGAGGTCAAACTCAATCCGTGGCGCGACGGAATCCATAATCTGCTCTTTCTGGTCAAGAAACGATTTGCGCGAAAGAGGAGAAAGTGATAATATCAAGGCTCACCCGCCTGCGTTCCGATTCCCAATTCCCATGAACGGTGGGCCTGTCCGCAGTATCTCCGGAGTCACCGTGATCGTGCCGACTTGGAACCGGCGCGAGCTGCTGGAGCGGGTTCTCCAAAGCCTTTTCCGGCAAACGCACCCAATTCGGGAAATCCTGGTAGTCGATAACGGTTCCGAGGATGGTTCCGCCGAAGCCGCCGAGAGGCAGGGCGCGTGTGTTATCCGAATTGGGTGTAACTCCGGCTTTAGCCGGGCCGTCAATCGTGGCATTGGCGAAGCAAGGACGGAATGGCTCGCAATCGTGAACAACGACGTGGTGTTGGAGCCCGACTGGCTCTCCCGGCTGATCGACGGATCGACGGGGAACGAGGTCTGGTTCGCCACCGGGAAACTGTTGCGAGAGGGCCGGCGTGATTCGATCGACGGCACCTATGACGCGATCTGCCGGGGCGCTTGCGCCTGGCGTGTGGGCCACGCCAGGCCCGACGGGCCCGAGTTTGACGAGAGCCGTCCGATACGGCTGGCGCCATTCACAGCGGCGTTGTTCCGGTCTGAATTGTTCGCGCGGGTAGGATTACTGGATGAGAGTTTCGAGTCGCACCTGGAGGACGTCGATTTCGGGTTGCGCTGCGCAAGCGGCGGATACGGCGGCGTGTATGTGCCTAGAGCGGTCGCCGTCCACACGGGAAGCGCGACCGAGGGTGCGTGGAACCGTGAGACGGTGCGCAGGATCGCCAGAAACCAGTTGCTTCTGGTGGCCAAGCACTACCCGAGTAACTGGCTGGTTCGCTACGGTTGGCCGGTACTCGTTGCGCAGACACTGTGGGGATTCGTGGCGGCGGCGCATGGAGGGGGAACGGCCTACCTCCGCGGCAAACTCGAGGGGGCCCGGCGGTTTCGCGGGTTGCGGCGCGACGGAATACGCGGCGGGATGGTGGATCCAGAAAAGCTTGCTCGAGTTCTCGAGGAAAGCGAGCAGGAAATTCTCCGGCTCCAGCGGCGCACCGGATTTGACCGGTACTGGCGGCTGTATTTTGCACTGACATGAGGGAAGCGGGCGCAGTCATCGTGACATACAACTCGGGAGCGGAAATCGGACCCTGTCTGGATGCCGCCATCCCGCGCGCCGGCGAAGTGGTCGTGGTAGACAACGGCTCGATGGACAACACACTGGAAGAAGTCCGGAAGCGGCTGTCGGTGAAGCTCATCGTCAATTCGCAGAACCGGGGATTCGCGGGTGCGGTCAATCAAGGGTTCGCTGCGACAGAATCGCCCTACGTCCTGCTGCTGAACCCCGACGCGGTTCTCCTGACCGGCGTGGAGCCCATGGCCGCCGCGTGCGCGAGGCCCGGGATAGGCGCCGCCGGCGGAAAACTCCTGGACGCGGACGGCAGAGCCCAGGACGGATTCATGGTGCGACGGTTCCCGACCGCCCTAGCGCTGATTCTCGAGGTGCTCGGAGTGAACCGGCTTTGGAAGAGGAATCCTGTGAACCGGCGATACCGCTGCCTGGACATGGACCCCGACGCGGCCGCAGAAGCGGAACAGCCGGCGGGCGCCTTCCTGATGATCCGGCGCGACGCCTGGCAGGCTGCCGGTGGGTTTGACGAACAGTTTCACCCGTTGTGGTTCGAAGACGTCGATTTTCTCAAGAGACTTCGTGACAAGGGCTTGCAGGCGGCTTACGAGCCAGCGGCGGCGGCGCGTCACGAGGGGGGACACTCAATCCAGCGCCTGTCCCAGGAGTCGCGAATTCTTTATTGGTATGCTAGCCTTCTAAGGTATAGTTCGAAGCACTTTACTCCGTCCCGGCTCGCGGCGGTATGCGTGGCAACGGCGCTGGGTTCTGTATTGCGGATGATCGGTGAGTCCGCGCTGTCCCGGAACCTCAGGCCATTGCGGGTGTATAGTAAAGTGGTTCGGCTTGCCTGCGTTCGGCTGATGCTGTGCCGATTCGCCGGAACGGGCAGTTCGCCGGTCCTGGCGCGGCATTGAAGCGGAGAGATCCCGATACCCGGTTTCGACACAATAACTCACGCGCATGGCACATAACGATCTCGTTTCCGTCACAATCGTGACTTACAACAGCGGCCGGTTCATCAGGCGTTGTCTGGAGTCGGTACTCGCGCAGAAATACCCGAACAAAGAAATTATCGTCATCGACAACGCATCGACAGACGGGACGATCGATATCCTCGAGCAATTCGAGGATCGCTGCCAGATTGTGTACAACGAGGAAAACCTCGGCTTCGCGGCGGCGCAGAATCAGGCCATCGACCTCTCGACGGGCGAGTGGGTGATGACGCTGAACCCGGACGTGCTGCTGCTGGCGGGCTTCATGCAGGCACTGGTGGACGCGGGTCACATTCACTCGCGGGTCGGATCGGTCTGCGGCAAGCTGCTCACGATGCGGGCGACGTTCGACATTCCGGACCGGCCGCTGGTGGATTCCACGGGGATTTACTTCAACCCGATGCTCCGCCATCTCGACCGCGGCAGTCAGGAGGTCGACAACGGGCACTTCCTGCAATACGAGTACGTATTCGGCGCGAGCGCGGCAGCCGCGCTATACCGCCGCAAAATGATCGAGGATGTCGCGATCGGCGGCGAATTCTTTGATCCCGATTTCTTCGTGTACCGTGAGGACGCCGACGTGGCGTGGCGGGCGCAGTTGCTCGGCTGGCGCTGCATCTATACGCCGCACGCGCGCGGCTACCATGTGCGGAAGGTGCTGCCTGGCAACCGCCGGGCTTTGCCGCCGGTCATCAACATGCACTCGGTCAAGAACCGGTTCCTGATGCGAATCAAGAACATGACCGGGGACCTGTACTGGCGGAATTTCTTCTCCATCATGACGCGGGACACCGTGGTGTTGGGCTGCTGCCTGCTGCGGGAGCACTCCTCGCTCCAAGCGTTCTGGTACCTCGCGAAAAACTGGCGGCGGGTGTGGGAGAAGCGCCGGGAGATCATGAGGCGCAAGCGGGTGAACGACGAGTACATCGCGAGCTGGTTCCGGTACTTGCCCGTGAGCAGGCCCGCGCCGAAAGCGCCCGCACACGTCGTTACCAAGTCCCGCGCCGTGCGCGGCTGATGAATCTAGCGATTCTCGGCACCCGGGGCATTCCCGCCCGTTACGGGGGATTCGAGACTTTTGCGGAAGAGCTCTCCACCCGCCTTGCGGCTCGCGGCCACAGGGTAACCGTCTACTGCAGGCAACGCCACCCTGAATCCGAGTACCGCGGCGTCGCCCTGCGCTACGTCCCTACGCTGCGCTACAAATACTTCGACACAATCGCCCATACGGTTCTTTCTTCCCTCGATCTGCTGGTGCACAGGCAGGATGCGGCGCTATACTGCAACGCCGCGAACGCCCTGTTCACGTTTGCACCACGCCTGGCCGGGATACCGGTGGCGCTGAACGTCGACGGATTGGAGCGGAAGCGGCGTAAGTGGAACCGGATGGCGCGCGGGTGGTATCTGTTGTCGGAATGGCTGGCGACCTTCTTTCCCAATCGTGTGGTGAGCGACGCGAGGAGCATCGCCGCGTACTACCGGACGCGCTACGGCAAGGAGACGGATTTCATTCCGTACGGCGCGGAGACCGGAAAAGTCGCGACCACCGAGGTACTGGGGCGACTCGGCATCGAGCCGGGCGGGTATTTCCTCTACGTGAGCCGACTGGAGCCGGAGAACAATGCCCTGCTCGTGCGCGAGGCCTTCGAGCGCGTCACGACGGAGATGAAGCTCGTGCTGGTGGGCGACGCTCCCTACGCGGCGGAGTACATAAGCCGCGTACGGAACACACAGGACGCCAGGGTGATTCTCCCGGGTGCGATCTATGGACAGGGCTACCATGAATTGACGTCGCACTGTTTCGCGTACATTCACGCTACGGAAGTCGGCGGGACACACCCGGCCCTGATTGAGGCGATGGGCCGCAGCGCACTGGCTCTGTACCTCGACACCGAGGAGAATGCGGAGGTCGCTGGCGGCGCGGGTATCCCATTCACCGCGGACAATCTCAGCGCCGTCCTGGAGCACGTCCTGCGAATGGAAGACTCGGAGAGGGACCAGTGGCGGGCGGCGGCGGAGGAACGCGTCCGTGAGCGCTACAGTTGGGACGCGGTCACGGACGCCTACGAGGAGCTTCTGCTCGGACTCGCCAGCACCCGATAATGTAAGAATGTCCCAGCCGTATCGTTCCTGGGTGGAAGTTTCCCTTGGCCAGATTTCCGAGAATTTTCGCGCCGTGCGCACCGCCGTTGGATCGGGCGTCGAAGTCATGGCAGTAGTCAAGGCCGACGCCTACGGCCACGGCGCCGGCGAGGTCTCGCGGAGACTGGAGGCCGACGGGGCACGATGGCTGGCGGTAAGCAACGTCGGGGAGGGCGCCGCGCTTCGCCGGGCGGGCATCGGCGCGCGGATCGTGGTGATGGCGGATTTCCTGCCGTTCGAACGAGAGGCACTACTCGAGCATGACCTGACGCCGGTGATCCATTCGCTCGCGGATGTCGCCGAGTTCGACCGTTTCGCCGCCCGCGTGGGCGCCCCGCTGTGCTATCACCTCAAGCTCGATACGGGGATGGGGCGCCTCGGCACGCAGGCGCCGGCCCGTGAGATTGCGGCTGCGGTGCAGGCAGCCCGCCACGCCCAGCTCGAAGGCTTGATGACGCACTTCGCGTCCTCGGCCGATTACACGAGCCAACAAACGGACAGGCAGGTCGAAGCGTACCGCAACGTGTTGGCGACCCTGCGCGCCGACGGCGTCGCTCCGGTGTGGCTGCACCTATCGAGCACGAACTCAATCGCATTCTCGCGGCGAGAGGCGTGGGGCAACATGGTGCGGGCGGGCCATGCCATTTACGGGTACGTGTCGCCGGCGCGCGGCGAAGCTCCGAAGCGGATCCTGAACGTGAAGCCGGCGCTTTCCTGGAAGGCGACGATCCTTGCCCTGAAGGACGTGCCGGAGGGAGCACTGATCGGTTACGGCGGCATGTTCCGCGCCCCGCGGCCGATGCGGATCGCGGTTCTGGCTGTGGGTTACGCGGATGGGTTTCCGCACAGGCTGTCCAACAAGGGGAAGGTGATCGCCGGGGGCAGGTTAGCGCCGGTGATCGGGGCGGTATCGATGGACCTGACGACGATCGACGTGTCGCAGTCACCGGAGGTGAAACCGGGGGACGCGGTGACGCTCCTCGGCAGCGAGGGTGACGTCTCGCTCGACGCGCAGCAGATCGCGCGCGCGGCAGGGACGATTTCATACAGCGTGCTCTGCGGGATCAACGTGCGGGTGAAGCGGGTGTACGTGTAGGGGGAAAAAGGAAAACCTGGGGACAGACACCAATTTCGCAAATACAGCGAAATTGAGAGTCAGTCCCCGGTTTTCCGATGACCGTCGTGGCACTGTTTTGGAGTTCCGGTTAGACGTCGAGGTTTCGGACGTCGAGGGCGTTTTCCTCGATGAATTTGCGGCGAGCCTCGACGTCCTCGCCCATCAGCGTCGAGAAGATCTCCTCGCACTCGACCGCGTCCTCGAGGCGGACCCGGAGGAGCGTCCGCTTCTCCGCGTTCATGGTGGTTTCCCACAACTGGTCAGCGTTCATCTCGCCGAGTCCCTTGTAGCGCTGGACGGAGGCGTCCTTCTTGCCCTCTTCCTTGACGTAATCGAGCAGGCCGCGCCAGTGTTCCTGGATCACCCGGCTGGAATCCTTGACCACGACAAAGGGAGGCTGGTTGTATCGCCCGATCTGCCGGCCGAGCGACCGCAGGCGGCGGTATTCGGGCATGGCCGCGAGCTCAACGCCGATGGTCCGCTCAGCGTGCGTCGAATCACGGAAGGAAACCATCCATGACGAATGCTCCTCGTCGTGTTTCAGCTCGGCGGGGACCCCGGCCGCCTCGAGCGCGCGTGCCAACGGCTTGAGGTTGTTCTCGTCGCCGAAATCCGACTTGGAGTCGATCTTCAGCTCGGGGTCGGAGACAACGGTTACCGCGCGGCTGTCCCTCAGCTTGCGCTCCACCTTGGACGAGATCTGGAGGTACTCCTCGAGCGCCATGAGAAAGTTTCGCAGCTCCGTGCCTTCAAGCCGCTGTGACGGAGAGCCGTTGTGCGAGCTGACCTCCACCACGACGTTCTCGGTGGCGCGCCGCAGGATCTCCCGCATGAATTCCTTCTCGTCTTTGATGTAGCGTT
>DATIFQ010000451.1:0-31081 GCA_035455185.1 Bryobacteraceae bacterium
CTTGATCCACCAGCCGTACCCAATTTTGAAGTTGTTCACGCCGCTCGGATCGTCTCCCGTCCGGTTGGGTTTCCAGAGGTCGTTGATGATCTTCTGGCCTGTTGGATCGATCATCTGAGCCGGGATCCTGTTGTTTGTGAAGGGAGTCCGGGTCACCGTCGAGGTGGCGGGATCGAACTGTGTGGAGAACGGATCGTAGATCATCCTCAAGTTGCCGTCAGGCGTGAACGTTTTGGAGAAATCGCCGGTGCGCTCGAGGTCCGTCGGAACTGTGGAAACGTTCGAGGACGGCTGGGTGGCCTTCCACCGCTCGTAGCTGAAAAAGTTGAACAGCTTGTTCTTCTTGATCGGGTTGCCGAGGGTGCCGCCCCAGATGTTGTTCTTCACAACGCTCTCGGTTCGGGTGATCGGATCCACCACGGCGTTGAAGACGGGGTTGCGGCCGAACCAATAGGCCGAACCGTGGAAATCGTTGGTGCCGGACTTCATCGAGAGGTTGAGCACTCCGCCGGCGCTGAAACCATACTCCGCGTCTACGGCGTTCTGCTGTACCACCACTTCCTGCACCGCGTCCATCGGCGAATTGTAGGAACCGCGCGCGGCCACGCCCGTAGGCACGCCATCGAGCAACTGGTCGTTCTTGCCGCCCGTCGATCCGCCTACATCCAGTCCGGAGTTGGACCACATGTAGAACGGGTTGCGATGCGAGACATCCCAGTACTGGTTCACCACCGCCGGATTGAGGAGGGCCAGCGTGAAGGGATTCCGTGCCAGCACGGGGAGGTCCTGCAGCATGGTGCCCTGAACCGCGGTGGTCATGGTGCTGGTGTTGAACTGCACCGCGGTGACGGCCTCGCTGACCGTGACCGCCTCGGTAACGCCTCCTACTGTGAGCGGGGCGTTGACGGTCACGTCGCCAGCTGTCAGCACGGTGATGTTTTCCTGCACAAACTTGCTGAAACCGGAGGCTTCAACGGTCACAGAGTAACTGCCCGGCGTGACGAAGTCGAAGCGGTAGCTGCCGGTCGTGTCAGTTTCTTTTGCGCTTTCGATGCCAGTGTTGACGTTTCTCAATGTTACTTTGGCCCCGACGATGGCTGCCTGTGTCGGGTCAGTCACCGTGCCCTGCACGCGGCCACGGGACTCCTGGCCGAGTGCAAAGCTCGTGAAAACAATCAGCAAGGCGAAGCAAAGCACGGTCATTCCCCAACGGGAAATGCGTTGCATACAACCCCCTTTTCTGTTGAGACACTGCGAAAGTAGTTGGATAGAAACCTCAAGCTTTGGCGACCCCATTCTCGGACCTTAGCCTGACGTCATGCAACAGTCCTACCCCACCAGGTCGTAGACCCAAAATTGTCCTGTTGCCTTGGCCAATTATGTACCCCGTTACACAGGCTGTCAATTAGAGTTTCCTTAATGAATGTATATTTATCGTGATCATATTTCCGCATTGACAGTACGTTTTCTTGTATGGCAGTGCAGGGGTAAGTACCGTGGCGATCCGGTGCTAGCGAACCGGCTCGGCTGGCTGTTCCTTCGCCTTCAGTGCCTTGTACATTCCGAGGGTCTTACGGAAATCGCTGTCGCGGTCCAGGTCGCGGTAGGCGCCGGCAAGAGTGAAGAACACTTCGCTGTCACCGGGACTCAGCTTCGCGGCAGCCTCAAGATGCGGCAAGGCTTCGGCTGGCTTTCCCTGTTTCAGAAGGAGCTTGCCAAGTTCATAGCGGGCGCCGGGGAGTGACGCGTCAAGCGCAAGCGCCTTCTTGAGCAGGGACTGCGCGCGTGCTTCGGCAGCGGCGTCGGGTTTGGCGGTGGGTTGTACCAACATCCGGCCGTAAGCCTCATAGAAACGGGCGTTGCGAGGGTACCGGGCGATCCCCTTTTCGAAAGTTGCGGATGCCTGAGAGATCAGCCAACCGGCAGCCTGCGCTTGGCCTAGCAGGAGCAGCGCCTCATCGTCATCCGGGGCGAGCTCCACGGCGCGCGTCAAAGAGCCCACCGCCTCGTGGAGGCTCCTGATGTAGCCTTCCGCCTGGCCTTTGCGCTTATAGGCCAGGGCGGACTTCGGCATTCTCTCGACGGTCCGTAGGGTGAGGTCGTAGGCCTCTGAGTAACGTCTCTGCTCTATCAGGAGCGCCGCGAGTTCGCCGTAGCCGGTATGGTTCGAGGGTTCGATCTCGATGGCCTGCATCATCGTGCGCACGGCCTCGGCCGGCTGTACCTGCCGTTGGTACGCCCATGCCAGAAGGCGGTAAAGACGGGGGTCCCGGGATCCGCCGGCGATGGTCGCAAGGAGCGTCGACCGGCACTCTTCGAAGCGGCCGGCGCGGTAATAACAGCGCGCCAGTGAAAGGATTGCATCGGGCGTCTTTGGAACGAGGCCCGGAAGAGACTCGAGCAGCTTCAGCGCCGCTTCGTCTTCGCCGAGACTCTCTAGAACACTTCCGAGCAGCAGAGACGCCTGTGGATGCCCGGGTTTCGCCTTGAGAATCCGCTCGAGATGCTTCCTGGAGTCCGGACTCCGGCCAAGCCGGAACTGATTCAGCGCCAGGTTGTAGCGAGTGCCGGCGTCCGAGGGATCCAGTTTCAGCGCCGCCTCGAAGTGGACGTTCGCCTCTTCCAGTTTCTGCCCGCCGGTCAGAGCCATTCCGAGGAGAGAATGCGCGACGGCATTGCCCGGAGCCGCGCGCACGGCGATTCGAAATTCCGCTTCGGCCTGCTGTATCCGGCCTTCGCGCAAAAGCGAACTCCCCTTTCTTAGGTGCTCCTGCGGAGACACGGACTTTGCCGGAGGGGAAGCGACCTGCAACGCAAGAGTCAGAACGCCAGCGATCATGCTTTCGCCCCAGGGCGGCGTGAACGGTTCCTTACTCTCCAGGCTAGTCCGGAGGCTCGCTAACCTGCAAGACCTGGTTGACCGGGATCTCCGCAAGTACCTGTTTGACTCCGCTCGGCCAGCGGATGTCGATGTCGGTAGCCTTGGCCACGCCGCCTAGCCCGAAGTGGACGCCAAAGTTGCTCGACGATGCGTACCCGCCGTTGACGGTGACGTGGTTGTGCTGAGTTCCAATGCGAACGCTCGCGCCGATCCCATCCTTGTTGCTTCGCGCGCCGTGCAGCCGCAGAACAAGCCACGAAGCAACCGAAGGGCCGGTGTTTTCCCAGAGCTCAGGCGGTCCACCAAGCACAGCCACGACGACATCAAGCCTGCCGTCGTTGTTGAAGTCCGCCGCGGCTGCGCCACGGTGAGCGCGGGGAGTCTGGAAATCCGGGCCGGCCTCACCGGAAACGTCACGAAAAGACCCATTGCCGGTGTTGAGAAAAATGCAGTTCGGGACCTTGTATTTCGTGGGCTCGAAGTATTCGACGTTGTCGACGACATGGGCGCCGGAAACGAACAGATCCTTCCGGCCGTCGTTATTAAAATCGTACAAGAGGGGACTCCAGCCGCTGCGGTCGATGCTGAGCCGGGACAGGGAGCTACGATCGGTCCAGTCGCGAAAGCGGCTGCGGCCCAGATTCCGGAAAAGAGGGAACCACTCGCCGGCAAGCGCGGCGACCACGATGTCGGGAAGGCCGTCGTTGTCGTAGTCGCGGAAGTCTGCCCCCATTGCGGAGATGGGGCGGGCGTGGTCGGCCATGGCCACGCCGGACTCCAGCGCCACCTCCTCGAACTTGCCGTTTCCCAGATTGTGGAACAGAAAGTTGGGGATCTTGTCATTGGTGACGAAAACATCCACGAAGCCGTCCAAGTCGTAGTCGGCCAAAGCGACGCTCATTCCCTTCCCAACGTGGTGGGCGATACCAGACTTCTCGGACACGTCCTCAAAGGTGCCGTCGCCACGGTTCCGGTAAAGCGTGTTCGGCAAACCCCGGAAGTGTTTCGGGTGACAGTAGGCGCGGACATTCTTGACGGAGTCGCCGCAGAACGGAGCCTTGTCGGGAATCCAGTCCAGGTAATTCACGACGAACAGATCGAGGCGGCCGTCGTTATCGTAGTCAAGCCAGCCTCCGGCGATGGACCACAGGTCGCTCTTGATGCCGGCTTTGGCGGTGACCTCCTCGAACCTGCCGTTACCGAGGTTGTGGTAGAGGTGGTTAGATCGTACCCCCGCGACGAACAGGTCCGTATGACCGTCGTTGTCAAAGTCCGCGGCGGAGGCTCCAATGGAGTAGCCGGAACCAGCGAGGCCAGCCTCAGAAGTTACGTCCTTGAACTTCATCCCTCCCAAGTTCCGGAACAGCCGGTTGTGAAACTTGGGATCCTTCTTCTCCAGGGAAGGGACGGACGCGCCGTTCGTGAAGAAGATGTCCATGAGCCCGTCGCCGTCGTAGTCGAAAACGGCGAGCCCGCCGGCCATCGTCTCGATGATCTGTTTCTCGGGGGTAGGGTTGTTTTCGAGGACAAACCGCAGGCCCGCGGCTTCCGCAACGTTCCGGAATCGGATGGGCGGCGGTTGTGCAGACGAAACCGAAGTGGCCAGACAGAGGGACCAGAAGAGCCTACAAACGCCCGGAATTGGTTTCGTTTGCATTTTGGAGTGGCGCAGCCGCCAGTTGCGCGATGTCAGTCAGCGCTGGGGGCGTCATTCCCGGCGCGCCGAGGGCATCGCGGAACATGCTGTGGCAGAAGGGACAGGCGGCGGCGATCGTTTTCGCCCCAGTCGCCACCATTTCCTCGGTTCGCTCTATGTTTACCCGTTTCCCTTTTTCCTCACCAAGGAACACAAGCCCGCCGCCGGCGCCACAGCAGAAAGAACTGCTGCGCGTCCGCCGCGGCTCAACCGTCTCTCCGTAAAGCCGGATCACATCGCGAGGCTCTTCGTAAGTGCCGCGGTAGCGTCCGAGGTAACACGGGTCGTGGAAGACAACGGTATTACGGGGACCACTCGCGGCCGGGAGGCGGTCCCGGTGGCGGGCGAGGAACTCGCTGTGGTGCTCAATTTCAATGTCCGCGCCGAATTCCTTCCAGTCCTCCGATATCGTGCGGACACAGTGCGGGCAAATCGAAACAAGCCTGCGGGCTTTGGACCGGCCGATTTCTTCTATGTTCGCTTCGGCCAGTTGGGAGAACAGCAGGTCGTTTCCGAGCCTGCGCGCGGAGTCACCGGTACAGCGCTCTTTCTTTAGGACGCCGAAGGTGACCTTAAGATACCGCAGCACGGTGACCATCGCCAGAACGATCTCCCTCCCCTGCGGATCGTAGGAGCCCATGCACCCCAACCAAAGGCAGTATTCTTGGGCGCCGTCGTACAGCGGCAGCCCATGCTTTTCGATGAACTTGTCCCGCTCGGACGACGCAAAACCGAGGGGATTTCCATATCGCTCCAGGTTCAGGAACAGCTTGTTGCCGTGATCGTCATCCCATTTGCCGGTATTGACGGCGCCGCGGCGCAGGCCGACGATGACCGGCAGGTGTTGGATTCCAACCGGGCACTGATACTCGCAAGCGCCACAAGTTGTGCACTGAAAGGCCGCTTCTTGCGAAAGATGCCTTCCGATCAAAGGAGCCTCCGCCACAGCTCCGTTTTCATTCAAATACCGGCGCACTCCGAGAATGATCTCCTTCGGATTCAGGACTTTGCCTGTGTTGTAGGCCGGGCAGTGTTCTGTGCAGCGCCCGCACTCGACGCAGGTGTAGGCCTGAAGAGTGACAATCCGCGTGAGATCCCGGCCCGTATCGAGACCGAAGTCTTCATCGCCCGCGAGAGGCGGAATACGGCTGAATGAGGGCCGCTTCAGGAACACCGTCACCGGGCTAAGCAGCAAGTGCAGATGCTTCGTATGCGGGATCAGCGGGAGAAATACCAACAGTGCCAGCGTATGCGCCCACCAGTTGATTCGTGCCGCCGGACTCCCCTCCGTGACGAAGAATGTCGTCAGGTAGGTCGCCATCAGGAAGAAGATCAGGAAGGCGACCAGACCCGATTCCGGAGAAATCTCCCCGAGCCATTTCGGCCTCGCAACGAACCGCCGGATTGCGAGTCCGGCGATCGACAGACCGGCGGCGACCGCGAACACGGCTGCTACGATGAAGTACAGCTGCCCGAATCCACTATCGCGAGGAATGAGTTCCAGCCCCAGCCCTTCCACGAGGTGATTGATCGTCACCAGCGCGAATGCGCAGAATCCCCAAAACACAAATGCGTGCGCTATGCCCGGCAGCGGGCGATCCCGGATCACGCGCTCTTGGAGCATCACCTGCCCGAAGAAAGCGCGCATGCGCGGCAAGAGCGGCCGCAGTTGGAAGTCCGGGTCTCTCCGGGAACGCCGAATGACGGCGGCGACTCTTCCGAACCGCCGCCAAAACGCGAGTGCGGAAGCGGTTAGCAGCGCCAGGAAGAGCAAGATTTCCCACGGAGAGGACCCGGGCATCATGCCTGCTCTGAATGTAACATGGCGCGAATTCGCTACAATGAGATCTTCTCCGGGAGGTTTTATTTGGATCTTCTTGTTTCGGGAGCAGCCGGGTTCATCGGCTCGCACCTCTGTGATCGCCTGCTCGCCGAAGGGCATTCCGTGCTCGGCCTCGACAATCTGCTCACCGGCTCCCGCGACAACATCGCTCACCTCGAGCGGCATTCGCGGTTCGAGTTCCGCCGGCAGGACGTCGGCAAGTCATTCGATGCAAACGGCGACTTTGACGGCGTGCTCCATCTCGCTTCTCCCGCGAGCCCGAAGGATTACCTCGGACTCCCCGTCGAGACGTTGGAGGTTAGTTCGTGCGGAACCAGGAACATGCTGGAGGTCGCGCGCCGGTGCAACGCACGCTTCCTGCTGACGTCGACATCCGAGGCTTACGGCGATCCGGCGGAGCATCCGCAGTCGGAGTCCTATTGGGGTCACGTCAACCCCGTCGGCCCCCGCTCATGCTACGACGAAGGCAAGCGCTTTGCCGAGGCGCTGACGATGGCGTACCACCGCACATTCGGGCTGCGGACCAGCATCGCCCGTATCTTTAATACCTACGGGCCGCGGATGAAGTTGAAGGACGGGCGCGTCGTTCCAACGTTCCTGGACCAGGCCTTGCGCCGGCAGCCGGTCACCGTTTTCGGTGATGGTACGCAAACCCGCAGCTTCTGCTATGTGAGTGACATGGTCGAAGGGCTGTACCGGCTCTTTCTGTCCGAGGAACGCTATCCTATCAACCTCGGTAATCCAGCGGAGATGTCGATTCGGGAGTTTGCCGAGTACATCTGCCGGCTTACGGGTGTCCCGTTCAAGGCTGAGTATAAACCGCTGCCTCCCGACGACCCGAAGAAAAGACGGCCGGACATCTCCAAGGCAAAAAAGTCGCTTGGCTGGGAGCCGCACGTGTCGCTTGAGGACGGACTCCGCAAGACGATCGAGTATTTTCGGCCGCGGATGACGTTTATCTGAGGTCCCCTGCCAGTTCGGTGATCTGTTCGGTACTGAGCGCCTGCTCGCTCCGGTACTTCGGGTGATCCACAACGATTCTCGCTCCGTCGGTGAACCGTGCGGCGTGTTCCGGCGTAAGTTCGAATTTCACGTACTGCACGGAACTGATCCGGCCGCCGGAGATCTGGCGACCGTCGAACCTGGCCCGCACCGGACGCAGGTCCCCCACGGCCAGCCAGACGTGGTCCTCCAGGCCGAGCAACTCTCTTAGCCACACATCCCGCTCCTCCGGGGTCTCGTATTCGATAAACAAACTGGCGCTCAGGCCGTTTTCCGCCGGAATGAGTTCGTTGTACGTTTCGACTTCGTGAGCGATGTCCTCCAACCGGACAGTCCGCTCGATGCGAATCATCTCCTGGATCTGATACCGCACGGTATCGTGATTCTCGAACAAGAACGTGAGATGATCCCCGACCCGGACACGACGCCTGTCCTTGAGGGCCATGATTTGCGGGCGCCCGATGCTTCGCTCTATTTCGTAGTCGGCGAGGCTTTTGATCTCCGAAATCGAAACACGCTCGATCACTTCGCTGATTCCTCCTTGGGCTCGATGCTCTTCGGAAAACCGTCTTCGCGGTAAGCGCGGGCCAGCACTTGAATCGGGTGAATGGGTCTGGTGCCCAGCGCCTGCTCGAAGTGGACCGCCGCCAGCGGGCAGTCGGTGGCAGTGACCTCGGGCTCCGCGGCGGCCATCTCATCGAACGCCTTCTTCCCCGCGAGCATCGAGAGTGGAAAGAACTCCTTCTTCATCGCCCACGTGCCATCGTGACCGCAACACTGGTCCACCAGTTTGATCGTGGCGCCCGGGATCAACCTCATCACGTCCCGAGAGCGGTACCCGATGTTCTGGGCCTTGAGGTGGCAGGGAAGGTGGTAGGCGATCTTGCCGGGCGTGGATCGGAAGTCCCGGCTGAACTTGCCTTCCTGCTTGAGTTGAAACAGGAATTCGCACAAGTCCATCGTCGCCCCGGCGACGGCCTTCGCCTCCGGAGTGCCCAGTAGTTCGGCATACTCCTTGCGAAACATGTACGAGCAGGTCGGGTTGATCGCCAGGATCTTCTTGCCGGTTTGCACGTGAGGGTAGAGCGCCTCGACGTTGCTCTGCGCGAAGCGTTTGGCGAGGTCGACGTCCCCGGACTCCAGCGCAGGCATTCCGCAACAGTTCTGTTTCGGCAGCGAAAGCGAGATGCCGTTCTTCGCAAAGACTTCGACGGTGTCCTTCGCCAGTTGCGGGTTGTTGTGGTTCGCAAAGCAGGTGACGAAGAGCACGGCGCGTGACGTGTCTCCCGCCGGCACGGGCCGCTTATGGAACCAATCCTCGAACGTTTCTCCGTGGAACTCGGGCAGTCGCTTGTCACGGTGAATGCCGAGAGTCATTTCGAGCGCGCGCCGCATCAGCGGCTGCCGGTTGGCCCAGTTTGCCAGGGCGGGCGTGAGTCCGGCGACCTTGCCGAGCATCTCCGGCCGGGCGAGGACCCGGGAACGCAGATCGATGCCGCGCTCCTTCTTTCGGACTGCGTTCATCCGTAGCAAGAGCCGCGGAAAATCAAGCTGGAACTCGTGGCCATCGTCGGGTGTGTACGGACACTTCACGTAGCACAGCTTGCATTGGTAGCAGGTGTCGATGACACGGTTGACCTCGGCCGGAGCCAGCCCCCGCACATTACCGTCATGGCGGTCCACTGCCTGAAACAACTCGGGGAACGACGGGCAGAGATTGAAACAGAGGCGGCAACCGTGGCAGATGTCGAATATCCGGTCGACTTCCTGTTGCAGCAACGGCCTGTCCCAGTAAATGGGCGCATTGGGGTTGTAGCTCAACCCCGGAGAGGGGGCGCCATGAATGATGGACATGGGTTGGAGACCGAAACGGGGACAGGAGGCACACGACCCGAATTGACTACAACCGGATCGGCAAAACCCGTCCCCGCTTCCTTAAGTTCAGGCGATGCTCTCCAGGCCCTTGCCGAAGCGGCCTGCGTGTGATTTCTCAGCCTTTGCCAAGGTTTCAAACCAGTCCGCAATCTCGGCGAATCCTTCTTCGCGCGCGGCCTTGGCCATTCCGGGGTACATGTCCGTGTACTCGTGGGTCTCGCCGGCGATCGCGGCCTTGAGATTGTCGACGGTTTCGCCGATGGGCAGATCCGTGGCGGGATCTCCAACACTCTTCAGGTAGTCGAGATGACCGTGGGCGTGCCCGGTCTCGCCCTCTGCCGTGTCACGGAATAAACCTGCGATGTCCGGATGCCCCTCGACGTCGGCCTGCTTCGCAAAGTACAGATAGCGCCGGTTCGCTTGAGACTCTCCGGCGAAAGCGTCCTTCAGATTCGCGTGCGTCTTTGTTCCTTTTAGGGATGCCATTTGAGTTTCCTCCGTTCGAATCTTTTGTCAAATAAGAACTATTATACGTTGTCAACCCGGGGGATCTGGTCAGAGCGGGTGGACCCAAACTTTTCCCGCCGCGGCCGGACCAAGTTGAACATTTCGCGCTCCCGTGTCCAGATTCATCGTGTCGTCGTAGTTGCGGTTCACGACGGTGATGCGCACGCCGGGCCGGACTCCGAGCTCGTCTAAATACTCGAGCAGACGCCTGTCTCGCTCGAACACGCTGACTACCTCAACCCGGCACGCGGGTTCGATCTCGTCGAGAGGAAGCAAGCCTCGGAGCCTCCGCTCCGTTGGCGTATCGTTGGCGACACGGTTACCGTGGGGACACGCCTCGTCCCTCCCCAACTTCTCAACCAGCCTCCGCTCGAAATCCGCGGAAACGGCGTGCTCGAGCTGCTCCGCCTCTTCGTGAACCTTGTACCACTCCATCCCGAAGATCTCGGTGAGCATGCGCTCGATCAGGTGGTGTCGGTTCAAGAGATGACTGGCGATCTCACGGCCCTTCGGAGTCAAAGAAAGCTGGCCTTCCCGCCCGACATCGATCAACGAATCCCGGCGAAGCCGCTTGACCGCCATCGTGACGGCAGGAGCGGAGACGTTGAGCCAGCGGGCCAGAGTCGCCGCGATCACGACTTCGCCCTCGGACTCAGCCTCGGCAATTGCCTTGAGGTAGTTTTCCTTGGAAATCGTGATCTTCACGCCAATCCAGATTGTAGCGCGGGAAGAACGCCTGTTATCCTCTGGGTTTGCGATGACTGCCGCACTTCCGAGATCCCCAATTCTACTGCTGGCCTGGTTCAGCGTATTAGCGGCCGGGGAGCGCACTGCGCTTGACCGTTTTGTCGAGGCACAGGACCCAGCGTACAAATATCAGCTAGTCACAACGCTGCGCGGCAGGGACCACACCGCGTACGTTCTCGACATGACCTCGCAGTCCTGGAGAAGCTCTTCCGAGGTGGACCGTGTTCACTGGCAGCACTGGCTCACGATCATCAAGCCCGATAAGGTGACATTGTCGACAGCCTTGCTGTTCATCGACGGTGGCGCCAACGGGCGAAGGCCGCCTGCGCGCGCGGACGGAATGTTGCTCCACTTCGCCAGGTCCACCGGCGCAATCGTGGCTGAGTTGAGGATGGTACCGAACCAGCCGCTGCAATTCCCGGGCGACAAGATGGAGAAGCGCATCGAGGACGAACTGATCGCGTACACATGGGACAAGTTTCTGAAGGGCGCCGATGAGCTTTGGCCCGCACAACTCCCTATGACCAAGAGCGCCGTCCGTGCAATGGATACGGTGACCGCATTCTGCCGGAGTCCCCAGGGCGGCGTCGTCGAGGTGGACCGCTTTGTGGTTTCGGGTGCATCCAAGCGGGGCTGGACAACCTGGCTGACCGCGGCAGTCGACAAACGCGTGGTCGCCATCATGCCGATCGTAATCGATATGTTGAACCTGGAGCCCTCCTTCGTCCACCACTGGCAAGTCTACGGATTCTGGGCGCCCGCGGTGAAGGATTACGTCGACATGGGGATCATGCGGTGGATGGGCAAGCAGGAGTTCAGGGCTTTGATGAAGCTCGTGGAGCCATACGAGTACCGCGATCGGTTCACGATGCCGAAGTATCTGGTCAACGCCGCAGGCGACCAGTTCTTCCTGCCCGACTCTTCGCAGTTCTACTTCGACGACCTGCCCGGCGAGAAGTACCTCCGCTACGTTCCCAACACGGACCACTCCCTTGCGCGATCGGACGCCGGCCGGAGTCTGCTGGCGTTCTTCGAATCAGTCCTCACTGGTAAGCCCAGGCCGAAGTTCTCCTGGACGCTCGAAAAGGACGGAACAATCCGCTTGACGGTGAATGACCGGCCTCGCGAAGTGAAGCTCTGGCACGCGACCAATCCAAGCGCCCGCGATTTCCGCCTGGAAACAATTGGACGTGCCTGGAAGGCACGTGAACTTCGTGACCAGGGCGGAGGAGTCTATGTCGGCTCGGCGCCTCCGCCGCCGAATGGCTGGACCGCCTTCTTCCTGGAGATGACCTACCCCAGCGGCGGCAAGTACCCGTTCAAGTTTACGACCCAAGTGCGGGTAGTTCCGGACAGGCTGCCCTTCCCGCCGCCAAGAGCGGAATGAAGGCGGTGTCTCAAGCCGCGAAAATCGGTGTCGGGTTGGGAGCGGGCTTTTCCATCAGCAGTTCGAGGAACGCCTGAGTGGCCGCGTTGAACCGCTTCCGCCGCCGGTGAATCACACCCAGCGGCCGGACGAGACCGGGAGCTTCGAGCGGTCTCGCGAACAGGCGCTTCTGCTCAATGTCGGTGCGCAGGACTCGCTCAGGCAGGATACTCAGGCCCGCACCCAGCGCGATCGCCTCTTTCATCGACTGAATGTTGTCGAAGTGCAGCACAACGTTGACCTCGACGCCGTGCTCCGCCAGAAATCGATTGACTTCGCGATGGATTGGGAGGTCTTGGTCGAAACCCACGAAATCTTCGCCATTCAGGTCCGACGCCTTGACGAGACTCAGGCCCGCGAGCGGGTGACTCGGCGCCATGGCCACCACCATCCGTTCCTCGCGCCACCTCACCACCTGGATCTCCCTGCTGGCCGCGGGGTAGCTCACCAGTCCCAGGTCGACCTGATCGGACAGCACCGCTTCGTAAACCTTCTCCGGACGCAGATACTCAACACGCAGTTCGGCATCCGGCTGCCGCAAGGAGAACTCTTCCTCCATCCACGACATCTCCGAGATTCCTACCGAGTAGATCGAGGCCACGCGGACGGTACCTTCCACCCGCCCTTTGAGGCGGTCCATAGCTGAATCCAGTTTCTCTTTGAGGTGCAATACGTCGCGGCAGAACTCCAGGTACAGCCGGCCGCACTCGGTCAGCTCAACTGGACGCGTGCTGCGGTCAAGCAGAGGGACTCCGAGTTGTCTTTCCATCTCCTGAAGATGCTGGCTCGCCGCGGATTGGCTGATTCCATTCAACTGTGCGCCCCGGCTCAGGCTGCGCTGGTGAGCGATGTCCCTGAAAAGCCGAAGCTGTTCGATCGTCACGATTTCATCCTGCCATAAGCTATGCTAATTTTGCAAGCATTTAATTTTTGGTTGACTTATGTTGTGGCTATGCTATACTGGCCTCAACTTATCTCGGGGAGGATCACGATGGCTGCCCGCGGCTACGCACACGGTTTACCTCCACGGCAGGGACTCTACGATCCCGGTCAGGAGCGGGACGCTTGTGGGATCGGCTTCGTCGCCAACATTCAGGGCGTGAAGTCGCACGACATCATCGAGAAGGGTATCCAGATTCTCCTCAACTTGAAGCATCGAGGAGCGGCCGGTTGTGACAAAGACACGGGGGACGGTGCTGGTCTTCTGATTCAGATCCCTCATGAGTTTTTCGCCAGGGAGTGCTCGGCCCTGGGTTTTGCACTGCCGCCGGCGGGAGAATACGGCGCCGGCATCGTATTCCTGCCGGTGGAACGCCACGACCGGCTGCACTGTGAGGGAATTATCGAGCGGATCATCCGCGAAGAGGGTTTGCGGGTCCTGGGCTGGCGGGACACGCCGGTCGAGGCGGACGCGATCGGCCGGATCGCCCGCGCCTCACAGCCGTACATTCAGCAGATCTTCGTCGGACGTGCGCCGGGCATGACGCAGGAGGCCCTGGACCGCAAGCTTTATGTCATCCGCAAACGGGCCGAGGCGGAAATCGCCGGCTCGGACATCAAAGAAAAGGGCTTCTTCTACATCCCGTCGCTGTGCTCGCGTACTATCGTCTACAAAGGCCTGCTTCTGGCGCCGCAGATCGCTCAATTCTATGAGGAACTGTCCGACCCCGAAGTAGTCAGCGCGCTTTGCCTCGTGCATCAGCGCTTCTCGACCAACACTTTCCCCACTTGGCAGCTTGCCCACCCGTTCCGGTACATCTGCCATAACGGCGAGATCAACACCCTTCGCGGCAACGTGAACTGGATGTACGCCCGGCAGAAGGTGCTTGCTTCGGAATTGTTCGGCGAGGATCTCCCGAAACTCTTCCCCATCGAGACCCCGGGCGGCAGCGACTCGGGGATGTTCGATAACGCGGCGGAGTTGCTCCTCCTTTCGGGCCGGAGTTTGCCGCACGCGATGGCGATGCTGATTCCGGAAGCGTGGGACCAAGATCCCACCATGCATCCGGACAAGCGCGCCTTCTATGAGTACCACGCGTCGCTGATGGAGCCTTGGGACGGCCCGGCCGCCATCGCCTTCACCGACGGGCGAGTCATCGGGGCCACGCTCGACCGGAACGGGCTCCGCCCGGCCAGATATCTGGTTACCCATGACGGCCTGCTGATTATGGCCTCCGAAACCGGCGTGCTGCCGATTCGCCCCGAAGACATTCGCCACAACGGCAGGCTTCACCCCGGCCGGATGCTGCTTGCGGATCTCGAGGAAGGCCGCATCATCCCGGACCAGGAGATCAAGGAGCGGCTTTGGTCGCGGCGGCCGTACGCCGAGTGGATCCGGGAGAATCAAATCACGCTCGACAAGCTGCCGGCGCCTCCGCGCTGGCACCCAACGGAGTTCGAAACCATCCTCCAGCGGCAACGCGCCTTCGGATACACCGACGAAGACCTGAAGTTCATCCTGGGACCGATGGCGGTCAAAGGCGAGGAACCAGTCGGCTCCATGGGGACCGATACGCCCCTTGCCTGCCTCTCCGACAAGCCGCAGCCGCTGTTCCACTACTTCCGCCAGCTCTTCGCGCAGGTCACCAATCCCGCGGTCGACCCGATCCGCGAAGAGCTGGTGATGTCGCTGACGAGCTACATCGGGACCGAGCGCAACATCCTCGACGAAACACCACTCCACTGTCACACCCTCAAGCTCCCGCACCCGATCCTGACGAACTACGACCTCGAAAAGCTCCGCCGGGTGTCGTGGGGCGACTTTCTGGCGACAACCCTGCCAATGCTCTACCGCGTCGATGGCGGAGAAGTGGAACTCGAACGCGCCGTCACGGGTCTCTGCCGCCGCGCCTCGCTCGCCATCAAGAACGGCTACAGCCTGTTGATCCTGTCCGACCGCGGCGTCGACGAGGAGTACGCGCCGATCCCGAGTCTTCTGGCGCTTTCAGCCGTGCACCATCACCTCATTCGCGAGGGAACGCGGACCCAGGTGGCGCTCATCGTGGAGTCGGGCGAGCCGCGCGAGGTGATGCACCTCTCCCTCCTCATCGGCTATGGTGCCAGCGCGGTGAATCCCTATCTCGCAATCGAAACTCTCGAGGACATGTGCCGGCGGGGAATCCTCGGCGAGGTCTCGTTTGAAACGGCGCTAAAGAACTTCAAGAAGGCTGTCAACAAGGGACTGCTGAAGGTTTTCTCGAAGATGGGCATTTCGACGCTCCAGAGCTATCGCGGCGCCCAGGTCTTCGAGGCGATCGGCCTGAACCAGGAGCTGGTGGACAAGTACTTCACCGGCACGGCGTCCCGGATCGAAGGCGTCGGTCTGGACGTCCTCGCCCGCGAGGCGAAGGAGAAACATGGCCACGCGTTCCAGCCGCTGACTGAGTCCGACACCGAGCTTGCCGTGGGCGGCAACTATCACTACCGGGTGCGGGGGGAGTACCACCTGTTCAACCCGATGACTGTCAGCAAGCTTCAGCAGGCGGTTCGCTCCGAAACGTACGCGACCTTCAAGGAGTATTCCGATCTCGTCAACCGGCAAAGCCGCCAACTCTGCACCCTTCGCGGTCTGATGGATTTCCGGTCGGCCGAGCATCCGATCTCTGTCGAGGAGGTTGAACCGGCGCGAGAGATCGTGAAGCGCTTCGCCACCGGAGCCATGTCGTTCGGCTCCATCAGCAAAGAGGCGCACGAGACGCTGGCGATCGCCATGAACCGCATCGGAGCGCGGTCCAACACGGGCGAGGGCGGGGAAGACGAAGCGAGGTTCCAGCGCGATCCCAACGGCGACTGGCGGCGCAGTGCCGTCAAGCAGGTGGCTTCCGGCCGCTTCGGCGTGACCGCGAACTACCTCATCAACGCCGACGAGCTCCAGATCAAGATCGCCCAGGGCGCCAAGCCCGGCGAGGGCGGCCAGCTTCCCGGTCACAAAGTGGACGAAGTGATCGCGCGCGTGCGGCACTCGATTCCGGGGGTGCCGCTCATCTCGCCGCCTCCTCACCACGACATCTACTCGATCGAGGACCTCGCACAGTTGATCTACGACCTCAAGAACGTCAATCCGCGTGCGCGCATTTCGGTGAAACTCGTAGCCGAGGTTGGTGTCGGTGTTGTGGCGGCGGGCGTGGCCAAGGCGCATGCGGACGTCGTGCTGATCAGCGGCGACAGCGGGGGCACTGGCGCCTCTCCTCTGACCTCCATCAAGCACGCCGGCATCCCCTGGGAGCTTGGGCTCGCCGAGACACAGCAGGTGCTGGTCATGAACGATCTGCGAAGCCGCATCCGAGTTCAGACAGACGGCAAGCTCTCAACCGGCCGCGATGTCGCCATTGCCGCCCTGCTCGGAGCCGAGGAGTTCGGGTTCTCGACGGCTCCACTCGTCTCCATGGGTTGCATCATGATGCGCAAGTGCCATCTGAACACGTGCCCGGTCGGAGTGGCCACGCAGGATCCGGCGTTGAGGCGCAAGTTCAGCGGGACACCGGAGAACGTGATCAACTACTTCTTTTTCGTCGCCGAGGAGCTTCGTGAGCTGATGGCGCAGATGGGCTTCCGAACGGTCGACGAGATGATCGGGCGCGTCGATATGCTGAAGATGCGCGACGCGATCGACCACTGGAAGGCACGCGGCCTTGATTTCGCGGCGATCTTCCACAACCCCGAGGTGCCGCAGCGTGTCGGGCGGCGCTGCCTGGTCGCTCAGGACCACGGCCTTGAGCGGGCTCTCGATCACAAACTGATCGAGCTCGCCCACGGTGCGATCGAGAACGGCACTCCCGTCGAGCTTGAGTTGCCGATCAAGAACGTTCACCGGACCGTCGGCGCGATGCTCAGCGGAGAGGTCGCACGCCGGTATGGATCGCAAGGGCTGCCGGACGACACGATCCGGCTGCGCTTCTCCGGTTCGGCTGGGCAGAGTTTCGGCGCATTCCTGGCAAAAGGGATAACGTTCGTTCTCGAAGGCGACGCCAACGATTACACCGGCAAGGGGTTGTCGGGCGGCAGGCTCGTCGTTTTCCCGCCGCGAACGTCCACGTTCGTGCCAGAGGAGAACATCCTGGTCGGTAACGTTGCACTCTACGGCGCCACCAGTGGAGAAGCCTACTTCAACGGCCGGGCGGGCGAACGGTTCGCCGTGCGGAACTCCGGCGCCACCGCGGTCGTCGAGGGGGTTGGAGATCATGGCTGCGAGTACATGACAAAAGGGGTGGTGGTCGTTATCGGCCGCACGGGGAAGAATTTCGCCGCCGGCATGACGGGCGGCATCGCCTACGTGCTGGACGATACGTCTGAGTTCTCTTCGGCGCTGTGCAATACGGAAAGTGTCGATCTGGAAGCCGTTCCCGAGGGCGCCGAGGCCGATAGCCTCCAGCAGATCGTAGCGCGCCATTTCCAGGCAACCGGAAGCCCGCGGGTGGGATGGGTGTTGGAGAACTGGGAATTTGTGCTTCCGAAATTCGTGAAGGTTTTTCCTCACGAGTACAAGCGGGTACTGGGAATCCCGCGAGCGAGCGGGCAGCCAAGGACGATCCTGCCGCTCCCGGGTTCGGGAATCCAGCCGCCGGCGCAAGCGGTCTTGGGTGGGGACTAGGAAGGTGAACCATGGGCAAGGTGACCGGATTCCTTGAATACGCGCGTGACGTTCCACAGCGGCGCCCGGCAAGTGAGCGTGTCAACGACTGGTTCGAGATCTACCTCGACTTTCCGGAGGAGAAAGTTCGCACGCAAGGCGCCCGTTGCATGGACTGTGGCGTCCCCTTCTGTCATACCGGCTGCCCGCTGAACAACATCATCCCGGATTGGAACGATCACGTCTTCCAGGACCGCTGGAGGGACGCGATTCGCGTCCTCCATTCGACAAACAACTTTCCGGAGTTCACCGGCCGCGTCTGTCCGGCGCCTTGCGAGCCCGCCTGCGTGCTCGGCATTAACGAGCCTCCGGTGACGATCAAGGTCATCGAGAAAACGATCATCGACCACGCGTTCCGCCTTGGGTGGATTCATCCGGAGCCTCCGGAGCGCCGGACCGGGAAGAAAATTGCGGTCATCGGCTCGGGTCCGGCCGGCCTGGCCGCGGCGCAGCAACTCAACCGCGCCGGACACTGGGTGACCGTGTTCGAGAAGGCGGACAGGATCGGTGGTCTCCTCCGTTACGGTATCCCGGACTTCAAGCTCGAGAAACGGCATATCGATCGCCGGCTCGAGCAGTTGGCGGCGGAGGGCGTCCGCTTCCAGACCCGCGCCCACGTCGGCCACAACGTCCCGGTAGAGGACTTGCGGGAAGAATTCGACGCCATTCTCTTCGCTATCGGCGCTGAACAACCGCGAGACATGAATGTTCCCGGCCGCGAGCTGAAGGGCATCCATTTCGCGATGGACTTTCTGCCGCAACAGAACAAGCGGGTCGCCGGCGACGTGGACATTGTTGCCGACCCGAGCCGGTTCTCCGAGCCCGTTCTGGCCACCGGCAAGCGCGTCGTTATCATCGGAGGCGGCGACACCGGCGCCGATTGCCTCGGGACTTCACACCGGCAAAAGGCGCTGTCGGTGCATCAGTTCGAGATTCTGCCGCGACCGCCGGAGGAGCGGTCTACTTCGACTCCATGGCCGCTGTGGCCGCTCCAGTTGCGTACGGAGAGCTCTCACGAGGAGGGTGGCATCCGGGCGTGGAGCGTGGCAACCACCGGTTTCTCGGGCGACGAGGATGGCAACGTGCGCAAGCTTCATGGGGTGCAGGTCGGTCCGCCCCCGAAGTTCGAAGCGCTGCCGGGCACCGAGTTCACCCTCGATGCCGACCTGATCCTTCTTGCCATGGGATTTCTTGGTCCGGTCCGAAATGGAGCGATCGAAGCGCTCGGCCTCAAACTTGACCAGCGCGGCAACGTGCACACCGACGAGAACTACATGGCCTCGCTGCCTGGTGTCTTCGCCGCCGGTGACGCGCGCC
Source organism: Bryobacteraceae bacterium (assembly GCA_035455185.1). Lineage (GTDB taxonomy): Bacteria > Acidobacteriota > Terriglobia > Bryobacterales > Bryobacteraceae > JAEHDI01. Next base: position 18,924 of record DATIFQ010000451.1, read on the forward strand.
GCGGCCAGTCACTCGTGGTGTGGGCGATCGCGGAAGGCCGCCAGGCGGCCAAGGCCATCGACCGTTTCCTCACGGGGGAGACAAGGCTTCCGTAGAGATGCCTCCGGCGCGATCGGTTGAGACCAACGCCGCCGGATTCGGCGCCGCTTTTTCCTCGCCTGTCCTCGCGGACCCGGTACAGTATCATGGAAAAAATGACATCGCCATCCTCAACACGCCAGGAACAATCCGTAAGAGATACGGTAATGGAGTTGGAGAGAGCGTACGTTCTCCAGAACTACAGCCGGTTGCCGATCGTCATTCATCGTGGCAAGGGCTGCTACGTCTATGATTCGGACGGTAAGCGCTACCTGGATCTCATCACCGGGATCGGCGTAAACGCGCTTGGCCACGCACATCCCCGCATTCTGAGAGTGATTCGCGAACAGGCTTCACTACTGATCCACTCGTCGAACCTGTATTACCACGAGTATCAGGGACCGCTGGCGAAGAGATTGTGCGAGATCAGTGGCCTCCAGCGTGCCTTCTTCTGCAACTCCGGCACGGAGGCTATGGAAGGCGCGCTGAAGATGATCCGATCGCACGGCACGAAGATCAACCCGGAGAAACACGAAATCATATCGCTCGACAACTCGTTTCACGGCCGGACACTCGGTGCGATTTCCGTGACCGGCCAAGCCAAGTACCGGAAGGACTTTGAACCGCTGCTTTCCGGCGTGAAATTCGTCCCTCCCAATGATTCCGCGGCCCTCGATGCGGCGTTCAATGACCGCACGGCCGGCGTCGTTCTGGAGTGGATTCAGGGCGAAGGCGGTGTCCGCCCGCTGCCCGTCGAGTATGTCCGTCATGCGAAGGAACTGGCCGAACGGCATAACGCATTGCTGGTCTTTGACGAGATCCAGTGCGGCGTCGGACGGCCCGGGACTTACTTCGCCTACCAGCTTGCCGAGCCGGTGATTCTGCCCGACGTGACGGTGGCCGCAAAGCCGCTTGCTTGCGGTCTTCCTCTCGGAGCGGTCATGGCGAACGACAAAGCGGCCGCGTCAATTGGTCCCGGCATGCACGGCACGACGTTCGGGGGAGGCCCACTCGCCTGCCGGGTTGCTCTCGAGTTCCTCGACATCCTGCAGGAGCAGTTGACCCACATTCACCACGTCGGAGGTTATTTCCGAATGGAGCTCTCCGAACTCGCGCGCCATCATTCCTTCATCAAGGATGTCCGCGGTTTCGGGTTGATGATTGGTGTCGAGTTGGAAATGCCCGGTAAACAGATCGTGACTGACGCGATGGAGGAAGGGTTGCTCATCAACTGCACGCAGGAGAACGTGCTGCGATTCCTTCCGCCTTACATCATCACGGAACCTGAGATCGACCGGGCCGTCAAAGTACTCGCGAAGATCTTCAAGAGGGTCAAGCCCCCTGCAGCAGGCGAAACTGCCGGGGCGTGACTCGGTGCCTGCGGTTGTGTTGCGGCGTGATGCTGGCCGAGGGCCGGTAACTACAACAACTCCTCCCGCTTCCGTTTTTCCAGGAGCTTGACGATGTTGCCGACTTGCTGAGAACGGGACCGGTCGGCGATCAGAAGGGCGTCCGGAGTGTCCACGACCACCAGGTTCTCGACTCCGAGCAGTGCGATCAACCGGCCCTGCGACTCGACGTAGTTGCCCCGGCTCGCTTCGAGCAGCGTGTCCCCGCGCGTGACGTTGCCCTCAGCGTCGCGCGGGAGCAGTTCGTAGAACGCGTTCCAACTTCCGATATCGTCCCACCCGACGTCGTCGGACGCCAGGCCGGTCACGCCTGAGGCCCTCTCCATTACGGCATAGTCGACTGAGATGTTCTCGCACAGCGGGTAGGTCTCGGCGAGAGCTCCGGCGAAGCGGCGGCTCGAGAAGGGAGGTAGCGCGGCAAGCAAGGCGGCGGTTTTGGGCAGAAATTTCCGCAGAGCGTCGAGGTAGACTTCCGCACGCCAGAAGAACATGCCTGCGTTCCAGTAGAACCGGCCCGCAGCGAGGAATTCACGAGCTGTCTCGATGTCGGGTTTTTCGCGGAACTGTCGAACCGGCAAGGCTTCAAGACTGCCTGGACGGACACCCCTGGGGAACTCGATATAGCCGTACCCGGTCTCCGGCCAGCGCGGTTGCATGCCGAGCACCGCGATGCGCCCGCGGTCCCCTTCGCGGAACGCTGGAGTGAGCAGGCGTCTGTAGCGAGCCGGTCTGCTCACCACATGATCCGCCGGAAACACACCCATGACGGCGTCGGAATCGATGGAACGGAGGATGTGCGCGGCCAGGCCGATACAGGGCGCCGTGTTGCGTTGCGCCGGCTCTGCGATGATCTGTCGCCTCGGCACTTCCGGCAACTGCCGGACGATCTCGGCGCGGAGGTAGTCGTTCGTCAGGACCCAGATCCTATCCGGAGGGATGAGCGGCTTCAACCTGTCGACGGTGTCCTGGACGAGGGACTTCTCTCCGAAGAACCGTAGCACCTGTTTGGCGTTGCCGCGGCGGCTCCGGGGCCAGAAACGCGTGCCCCTTCCCCCAGCCATGATCAGGCCGTAGTAGTTCGCCTTCCGCATCGGCCTATCCTGTCAGTTGTCGAAAGAGTGCCCGCGGATCAGCTTGAAGGTTCTGCGCCATCGCGTCTTGGTGAAGAAATTCTGGAGCAGATCGATCGCGTGATCCAGGCTGATGGTTGAGCTTGCCAGCTGCTCGGTCGGTGCGTCGTAAGACCAGTAGATGATGAGCGGCTTTCCAATGATGTTCTCCCGCGGGACGAAGCCCCAGTACCGGCTGTCGAAAGACGAGTCACGGTTGTCTCCCATCGCGAAATAACTGCTGGGTGGAACGACAATTTCGCTGTTGACCACGTGTTTCTCTAGCATCTCCTGGGCAGCTTCGGAGATCCTCGTGTTTGGCTCGCTCGGGAAATTGTCGCGATAGGAATCGATGTACTCCGTCTTGAAGTAGGTGTACGGCTCGTTCAGCTTTTCGCCGTTTCGGAACACCTGCTTGTTGCGGATATGGATACGGTCTCCCGGGATGCCGACCACGCGCTTCACGTAGGTTTGCGTTACGTCCATCGGATACCGGAAGACGATAATGTCGCCGCGCTTGATCTCCTCGTACGGAAGAATGTATTTGCTGACGGGCCCCGCCGGGGCATAGGCGAGCTTGTCCACCAGTAGATGATCGCCGATCAACAGCGTATCTTCCATCGAGCCGGTCGGAATCACGAAAGCTTGGACCAGCGTCGTTGTCCCGAACAGCAGCAGGATAATCGTTACGGTCCATTCGGCGATGGTGCCGCGCGGTCGTTCGCCCGCCGGTCGATGTTTCCCGGCGGAAGCGTCGTCGGTCATAACGAGGTTGTCTTGATTCGCCACGATTCCTCGCAAATTCTCATTGTACCGGAAGGATCGCACCCTCGACGCGGTCTCAAGTCTTTGGACCGCGAATCAACTGCGACAGCTCCACGAGGGATATGTAGAGGTTCACCAACCCGATTCCACTTACGGCGCCGCGGAAATACGGACTTGTCCACACCACGTACCACTGAGCGCTTGTGCCGGAAAAAAGATTCTGGCTCCAGGTCTCGTGCCACGGCAGAATGAGCAGGAACCCTCCGACCTCCGCGCAGAAGACCGCCAGCAGCACTCTTGCGAGAATCCTGTACCACCGATGCCCCTGAGGTTTGTTGTTAGCCGGCATCTCGGTTGCTGGCAGTGCGCCCACCGGTATCTTTGGGCCTCCTAGCGGCATTGGCCCGCTGCCTCCGTGCTGCATAGTGGAAGTTTCATCTGATCCCCGAAACGGAACCTCCGGACGGGCCCGAACGTAAAGCGGTGCATCGGGGTTGGACCGAACGCCTCCAGTGCCTGGACGTGCTCCGGTGTTGGGTATCCTTTGCCTGCCCGAAACCCGTACTGCGGGTATACCGCATCCCACTCGTCCATGCAGGCATCTCGATGCACCTTGGCCAGAATCGACGCGGCGGCGATGGAGCGGCATCGGCAGTCGCCTTTCACCAGCCCGTCTTGCGGAATGGGAAGATCCACCGACACGGCATCGATCAGCAGGAAATCCGGGCGCACCGCCAGCCGTTCCACCGCCCGCTTCATCGCGAGTCGTGAGGCCTGAAGGATATTGATCTGGTCGATCTCCTCCGCCTCGGCGGACGCCACCGCCCATGCCAGGGCAAAAAGGCGAATCTGTTCAGCCAGAACCTCACGTTTCCCGGCGGCTAGCTGCTTGCTGTCTCGCAGCCCGCGGATCGGGTGATCCGGCGAGAGAATAACGGCCGCCGCGAAAACCGGACCGAACAGCGAGCCCCGGCCTGCTTCGTCGATGCCCGCAACCATGGCGTAGCCCCTCGACCGGAGCATTCGCTCGTGACTGCTGTCGCAGCGGATGCGAGCTGTTGCGGCCCCCGCCAAGTTATTCGCGCTCGCGCAGTCTTGCCGCCTTGCCTCGAAGGCCCCGAAGGTAATACAGCTTCGCCCGGCGTACCCGGCCGGTGCGAACTACGTCGATGTGGTCGATCACCGGAGCGTTCACCGGGAAGATTCGTTCCACACCGTGGCCGAAGCTGATCTTTCGAACGGTAATGGACTCGCCCATTCCGGCATTCTTGCGTGCGATGACCGTTCCCTCGAAAGCTTGAAGCCGCTCCTTGTCGCCCTCCCGAATCTTCACGTGTACGCGAATCGTGTCGCCCGGCCGGAAATCGGGGGCGTCCGTCCGCTTTTTCTTGACGATGAATTTTTTCAACAACGTGTCGCTCATGACTGTGCTACCTTCATTTTCTCCAACAGATCCGGACGCAGCCGCGCCGTTTTCTCCCGAGCCGCTCTGCTGCGCCATCGCCGGATCTCTTCGTGATTACCGCTCAGTAACATCTCTGGCGCGCTCCAGCCGCGAAACTCCGCGGGTCGCGTGTAGTGCGGGCAATCCAGTACTCCTAACTGCCCGTCCTCGCCCGTAAACGATTCAAACACAGCCGAGTCCTCATTGCCGAGGACGCCCGGCAGTAGCCTCGCCACGGCGTCAATCACCACGGCCGCTGCAAGTTCGCCGCCGCTCAACACATAGTCGCCGATTGAAATCTCTTCGTCGGCGAGATGCTCGGCAACGCGCTCGTCTACACCCTCGTAGCGGCCGCAGATCAGAAGTAACTCCTCGCAACCGCTCAGCCGCTTCGCCGCCGGCTGGTCAAACAGCCTGCCCTGGGCGGAAAGCAGAATTACCTTCCGGCCGGCCTCCCGCTCGGGCAAGATCGACTCCACCGCGAGAAAAATGGGCTCTGCCTTGAGCACCATTCCCTCGCCGCCGCCGAACGGTCGGTCATCGACCGTTTTGTGCCGGTCGAAGGTCCAGTCGCGCAGGTTATGAACCTGGACGCTGAGGATCCCGGACTCGGCCGCCCGCGCCACTACACCGTGCTCCAACGGTCCCCGAAAGAACTCCGGAAAGATCGTGAGCACATGAAACTTCATCTGCGATTCAGTTCCTTCAGTCCATCCGGCAGCCTGACTGTGATCTGCCTCTTCTCCAAGTCAATGTTCACGCAGATGGACCGGGCAAACGGAATTAACACTTCCTCGCCGTCCGCGGTTCGCACGTCCAGCAACCCGCTGCCACCGAACTCCTGCCAGTTTGCCACCATCCCGACAGTACTTCCGCTGTCGGCGTCGATGACCTCACAATCCACCAGGTCATCGTGGTAGTATTCGCCGGGTGGAAGTTGATACCGCTCCGTCCACGGGACCCGGATCTCGGCTCCGCGCAACCGCTCGGCCTCCGAGATTGTGTCAATCCCGCGAAACTTGAAGACCACCCGTCCGCGGTGCTCCCATACCGATTCGACCTCGTATGGCGACCCGCCTATTGCGGACCCGTCTGCACCGAACAAATACACTTTTTCCAGCCGAGCAAGCCGCTCGATGCGGTTGCTCATCGGAACGGCCGCCACTTCGCCGCGATTGCCGCGAGAATTCACGATCGCGGCGACCGTAACCCACCGTCCCCCAGTGCCGGTGCCAGGGCTTGAAAGCAGGTCCTACTCCAGAATTTCCAGCGTAAACCGCCGGTTTAGCTTCATTCCGGCAGCACCGAGGATGGTCCTGATTGAGCGTGCGGTTCGCCCCTGCTTCCCAATGACTTTTCCCAGATCACTTGGGGCGACCTTCAGCTCCAGAACCGTCACCTGCTCGCCTTGTACTTCGCGCACGGCAACTTGGTCTGGGATGTCGACCAGCGCTTTCGCGATTTCTTCAACCAATTCCTTCATCCCCGCCATCCCTGCGCCTCCTACTCAGCCCAAATGATACCATTCCCGCAGGAAGCGTTGCGCTTTCACCACGCGGGTTCAGTTGACAGATTCTGTAGCAGGTGTGGGCTCCGGCTGCGCCTTCAGCAGTCGAGCCACGGTGTCCGACGGTTTCGCGCCGGACTTTAGCCAGTGAGCAATCCGCTCCTGGTCCAATTGAACGGTCGCCGGCTTGGTCTGAGGCTTGTAGTAACCAACGACCTCCACCGACCGCCCGTTTCGCGCCCGATCTTTCTCAATTACAACAACCCGGTAAGAAGGTTTCTTTTTGGCGCCAAACCGCGCCAGTCGTATCATCAGCATGTTTTCTTGAACTCCGCAAGTCTTGCGGCGGTCGGGGTTTCATCCCCCGAAGGCAGGCAACTTGAGCTTCCCGAGCCGTTTGCCCATGAATCCGCCGGAAAAAGTCTTCATCATCTTGCGCGCTTGCGCATATTGCTTGAGTAACTGATTGACTTCCTGGACCGTCGTCCCGCTCCCCCTGGCAATCCGCCGCCGCCGGGTACCGTTAATAATCATGTGGTTCGCCCGTTCCTTCGGCGTCATCGAGTCGATGATGGCGACGACGCGGACGATCTCTTTCTCGTCCACTTTCACATTCTTCAGGTCCTTCAGCGGCCCTACCCCCGGCATCATCGAAAGAATCGAATCCAGCGGTCCGAGTTTCTTCAGTTGTTTGAGCTGATCGCGGAAGTCTTCGAGCGTGAACTCATTGTCGATAAGCTTCCGCTGCATCTCCTCAGCGTTCTTCTGGTCAATGCTCTCCTCCACCTTCTCGATGAACGAGAGCACATCCCCCATTCCGAGGATCCGCGACGCAACCCGGTCCGGATGGAACGGTTCGAGCGCGTCGAATTTTTCGCCAACGCCGACAAACTTGAGCGGCTGTCCGGTAACGTGGCGTATCGACAGCGCCCCGCCGCCACGGGCGTCACCGTCCATCTTGGTCAGGATCGCTCCGGTGATGCCGAGCCGCTTGTGAAATTCATCGGCGGACTTCACCGCATCCTGCCCCGTCATGGCGTCGGCAACGAACAGGATCTCCGAGGGGGACAGTAACTGCTTCAGTTCCTGGAGTTCCGCCATCAACTGCTCGTCGATGTGCAGCCGCCCCGCGGTGTCCACAAGGACGACGTCCCTGCCGGTCTGGATGGCCTCACGGCGGGCCGACTTCGCCAGTTCCGCCGGCGCCTTCTCTTCCGGAGCTCCTTCGTAAATCGGCAGGCGGAGGTCTCTGGCGATTACCGCCAATTGATCCCTGGCGGCCGGGCGGTAGACGTCCACCGAGACCATCAGTGGCAAATGACCGTTCCGCGAAAGCCAGCGGGCCAGTTTGCCGGTCGTGGTCGTCTTTCCTGAGCCCTGGAGACCCACGATGAGAATCATCGTCGGCGGCTCATTCGCGAACCGCAGCCGGGACTGGTGACTGCCGAGAAGCTTTACCAGCTCCTCTTGGACGATCTTCACCACCTGCTGGGTCGGAGAAAGCGCCGTCAGCACTTCCTCGCCCATCGCCTTCTGCCTGACGCCCTCCAGAAACTGTTTGACTACTTTGAAATGGACGTCGGCCTCCAGCAGCGCGACGCGGATCTCCCGCAGCGCCGCTTCCATGTTTTCGGGCGTCAGCTTGCCTTCGCCGCGCAGGTTCTTGAAGACCCGCTGTAGCTTATCGGAAAGATTCTCGAACATGATCGAGGTCCGAACGAACGACCCGGGGTGAGCGCAGGCCGACTGCGACTCTTCTGGGGTGTCTATTCATTATAAAGGGCTTGCCACCCGCTTGTCAGCAAGGACAGGATTCCTACTGAAACTGCCGCACGAAGCTTTCGAGCCGTCCGCTCAGATCCTCCAGCCCGCTTCGCAGGGATTCGACTTCCGTCTCGAGCCGAGTGATCCGCTCCTCGATCTCCGATCTCGCGCCAAGCCGGGCTTCGGATCCACTTGCCGCCTCAACCTCCGGGACGGCTACTTCTCCGCCCAGAAGGTGTGCGTACCGGACTTCCCTCATGCCCGCTTGCCGGGGCAGTTGTACAACCACCGGCTCGGGCTGCCACTCGATCAGCCTCCGCAGGCAGGATTCGACGGATTCCAGGTCGTCGAAAGCGTGCAGCCTCTGCGCTCGTGACTTCAGTTCTCCCGGTGTCTGTGGCCCGCGCAGCATCAGTTCACCGAGTATCGCCAGTTCCCGGTTGCCAAGATTCAGCGTCTCCGAGATTCGGTGACCGTATTTCGGGACGCGGTGCTCACCTCCGGTCGTCACGAGAGCCAGTCTGCGCTCTCGCAGGCTGTCGGCGGCCTGGGAAACCGTCGCTTCGTCATAGCTCACCACGGGGTGCCGGTTCGACTTCTGGTTACAAGCGTTCACCAGGGCGTTCAGCGAGAGGGGGTAGTACTCCGGCGTCGAGAGGTCTTTCTCGATCAGTGCGCCCAGAACGCGCACCTCGACTTCGTTCAATGGGCTGAAGCTCACAAACGGTTCCCTTTCTTGCCGGCGGCCATTGTCGCCGCCAGCCTCATGGCGGCCTTCATGCTGCCCGGATCGGCGAGATTCTTGCCGGCGATGTCGAAAGCTGTTCCATGGTCCACGGATGTCCGGATAATCGGCAGCCCCAAAGAGACGTTCACCGTATGCTCGAAATCGAGCAGCTTCATCGGAATGTGGCCCTGGTCGTGATACATCGCCACGACAAGGTCATACTCTCCCCGAACCGCGCGCAGAAATACCGTATCGGCCGGCGCCGGACCGATGCACTGGATCCCGCGCTGCATTGCGACATCGATCGCCGGAGCGATGAACCGTGCGTCCTCGTCGCCGAACAGCCCGTGTTCGCCGGCGTGCGGGTTCAGCCCGCACACCGCGATCCGCGGGTTCCTGAAACCAAGCAGCCTCATGGCCTCCTCGCCCAGCTCGATCGTCCGGAGTATCCGGGCCGGATCCAAATCGCACGCCTTCCGCAACGGCACATGCGTTGAGACATGTACGACGCGCAGGCGGTCGCTGGCCAGCAGCATTCGGGACTCGCGGGCGCCGCTCAGTTCCTCGATGAACTCCGTGTGGCCTGAGAAGCGAACCCCGGCCATGGTGACCGCTTCCTTGTTGAGCGGGGCTGTGACCATGGCGTCCGCGATGCCTGTTAGGCACAATTCCGTGGCCCTTCGGACGTACCCCAGCGCCGCCCGGCCGCAGGCGCCGCTCAGTCTCCCGGTCTCGCACTGTGAGGCTTCGAGTTGCCGCAGATCTTCGCGACGCGCTGCCTCGGGCGCCGGCATTCCGAGCCCGGTGAGCGCCTCTGCCCGCCGGATCACCCAGGCGTCGCCTACCACGATCCAGCGCGCGAGACACGTCACGCCTTCATCGGCCAGGGCCTTGACTACGACCTCCGGGCCGACCCCCGCCGGATCCCCGATGGTCAGCGCTACTGTCGGTTTCTTGTTCATTCCGTCGCCGCCAAAAAATCCGCCACCCGTACCAGAGCGTCTATTTCGCCGAATCCGCCTGCTTTTGTGGCCACAACCGTCCCGCCGGCAGACCCGCCGATGAGGCGCCCCCATGGAATGCCGGGCAGGATCTCACGCTCCAACCGGATTCCTCTTGCCTCCAGCATTCCGCACACCATCAGCGCAGTGTCGCCACCGGTGAGCACAATTCCACGGGCATCTTTCAGAATCGCAGAAAGGTCCGCGACGCGCGACGGAGACTGCTCCATCGAGATGCGCATGATCGGATACCGCCCACGGAGGTGCGCCTCTGCGTACTCCGCCTGTCTGACTGTAACCGGGTTCGTGGAACCGACAATCAGCGCGATCCTTCTCCGGTCCGCCTCCAGGTTGGGAACGCACGTTACCCCTGAATCGGTTGCTCGCCCTGTCAGACAGGCAGCCAGTTCGGCTGCCAGCCCCGCCGAGCCCGCAAGCAGAGGACGCGGCCGCATAACCCAAGCCGCGCGTGCAATGGCGGCGAGGTCGGCCCGCGAGGTGGCGTCAAGTACAACTGTCGTTCCTGCCTCTTCTCGCAGGCCGCCGAGTTGGCCTGGCGTGCGCTGGACGAGCGTCTCTAGGCCCTGCTCGCGGAGTCGTTCCGCCACGTCGACCGTAGCGCCGAAGTCGCGGACGTGCAGAAGTCCGTTCATGACAGTGCGTCCCATCTCCGGAAAAGCCGGCGTCACGAAGGCCAGCGGGAATTCGCCCTCAATCCGGACGGTTTCGATCTCCGGTCCGAGGTTCCCAAGCAGCGTCGAGTCGATCTTCTTATAGAGGACCCTGGCCCCGGCTGCGCGGAGCACGCGACAAGCGTGTCGCGTCTTCACCGCGGCGGTCTCGGCGGTGTCCCTCCGGCTATTGGTCGTGACAACCGTTACGTCGGCCGCCTCGATTTCCGCGGCCTCCGCATTGAGCCATACGATCGTCCGCAGCCCGCGCTGGGCAAACTGCACTCCCGCGTCGCACGCGCCCGTCAGATCGTCCGCGACGACGCCCCACGGAACGTTATCCTCGAAGTTCACTTTTCCTCGTGGACGTGATCACGTCGCTGGGCTTGTCCCGTGATCGCCCGGGCTCCGCGCCGGCGCGGCACGCTCGTCGAGCACCTCGCGGACGAGTGTCTTAAGTTGCTCGGGATCGGCTTGGCCCGGAGCCCCTGCCAAGTACAACGTGCGCTGCGGAAACGGGATCTCGATTCCGAGTTCGTCGAATCGCTTCTTGATGCGCCGGTTCATTTCGCGGCCGACGGTCCACTGCTGGATCGGCAACGTCTTGATGCGTGCCTTGATGATTACAGCGGACTCGGCGAATCGATCGACGCCGAGCACCTCGAGCGGCTCAAGGATGAGAACGTTGTACCGATCCTCCTTCATCATCTGGGCCGCGATGTCCTTCAAGACCGCCATGACATTGTCAGTGTCTTCTTTGTAAGCCACACCGATGTCGAGAACGTAGTAGGAATACTCGCGTGTCATGTTGGACAGGCTGGTGATGACGCCGTTCGGAAAGACATGAACCGTGCCATCCGCGCCGCGAAGAACGGTGGTGCGCAGATTGATCTCTTCCACCAGACCGCTCGTCCCGTTGATGACGGCAACGTCGTTCACTCGGACCTGGTTCTCGATGAGCATGAAAAGTCCGGAGATCGTGTCCCGCACCAGGTTTTGCGCGCCGAATCCGACTGCCAGGCCGACCACGCCGGCGCCGGCAAGGATCGGGCCGATGTCGAATCCCGCCTCTTTAAGGCTCATCACCAGCGCGCCGGTCCAGATAAGCACCGATAGGGTTCGCCGGAAGATCCCCCCTAATGTCGCTGCCTGCTTTTCAAGCTCACCGTGGCTCCCGGCACCGTGCCGGAGCATCGAATCCACGATCCGTTGCTTCAACTTCGGCACCCACTTGTTGATCATCCGCACAAGGATGAACGCCACCACCAGGATCATGACGATCCGGACCGCCGCGACGAGAGCCAGTGAGAGCCTGTCGAGCGAAAAGAGGGGCAGACTGCTCATGGGACCATCCTATCATCGGGGTCGTCATCGGACGCCGTGCTAGTACCGTTCCAACTGCCTGCACCGCGAAGACGCTTTCCGCCGAGAGCGCTATCTGAAGACCGGCAGGGGAAAGCGTTACCTTCGGCAGTGGCTCGCTGCGTGGCGCGGGCTTCTTAGCCGGGAAAAGTTGGAACGGCGCTAGACGATCAGCATGCTGTCGCCGTAAGAGTAAAACCGGTATCCGGCCTCCACGGCATGGCGATAAGCGGACAGGACCAGATCCTTTCCGGCAAACGCGCACACAAGCAGCAAAAGGCTGCTCCGTGGGAGGTGAAAGTTGGTCAGCATGGCGCCGGT
>DATIFQ010000452.1:0-2471 GCA_035455185.1 Bryobacteraceae bacterium
GACGCTGCCGCTATGGAGCCTGCCCGCACCCGAGACGTTCGCGCCGGCGGCTACAGTGCTAAGCCAGGCGTTCATTACGGCACTGTTTCAGGTCTGCCTGTTCGCCATCGCGATCGCCGCGACTGCCCGGTATTTTCCCGGCTGGAAGCGGTACGGACCGGTTGCGGCGCTGGCGCTGCTATACGCCTCCGGGCGCGCCCAAAGCCCGCTGCAATTCATCTACTTCAGCGTCACCGCGGCGGCGGGAATCCTTGTCATCGAGGCACTCGTGCGGCTCTGTGCCGCCGACCTTCTCACCTTTGGTGTCGCCTTGTTCTGGCTACACACTATCGGCCCCGCTGTGACGTTGTCGGAACAACCCGCGGCGTTCCTGCGATGGAATGGGGTGGCGTGCGTGGCGCTCGCGGTGGTGCTGGGAATCGTCGTGGCACGAAAATTCCCATCGGTTCGTGTCTCCGCGTCGGAGTGAAGCGACACGAAGATCCTGGAGGAAGCATGCGAGTTCTTGTTACCGGCGCGCAGGGATGCATCGGCGCCTGGGTGGTCAAGGTTCTGCTGGACCGCGGGCTGGACGTGGTCACTTACGATCTTGATCCGAATCCTGTTCGTCTGTCCCTGATTGCGCCGCCGGAGACTCTCGGCCGGGTCCGAATCGAAACCGGCCGCATCGAGGACACGGCGGGGATCAAGGCGCTGGTGAAGGGCGGCGGTATCACGCACATCGTCCATCTGGCGGCGGTGCTGATGCCGTTCTGCCAGGCGCAACCGGTGGCCGGGGCGATGGTGAACGTGATCGGCACGCTCAACGTCTTCGAGGCCGCGCGCGACGCCGGCCGGGACGTGCGGATCGTCTATGCGAGCTCTTCGGCGGTGTGGGGCCCGCGCGAGGCGTATGGCGATCGCATGCTCTCCGAGGATGACCCGCTGAAGCCGGCCACACATTACGGCGTCTTCAAGCAGTCCAACGAGGGCAATGCCCGGGTGTTCCACGCGACGAACGGGATCACAAGCGTCGGGCTGAGGCCTTGGTCGGTGTACGGGGTAGGGCGGGACTCCGGCCTCACCGCCGATCCGACTCTGGCCATGAAGGCGGTGGCGTTCGAGCAGCCGTTTCGCATCCGGCTCACCGGCCACATGGACCTTCAATATGTCGAGGATGTTGCCGAAACGTTTGTGCGCTGTCTGCTGGATCCCTTGGACGGGGCGTTTGTCTTCAATCTTGCCGGAGACATTATCGCGATGAGCGATCTCATCGCCACGCTCGAACGCCTTCGTCCGGGTGCGGGCCGTCTCATCTCGGCCGAAGGGCCGGAAGTACCCGTGGCCTACAAGATGGACGATTCACAGCTCCGGGCGAAGGTGCCCAACATCCCAAAGACGCCACTGGAAACCGGCATCCGGCGGACGCTCGAACTGTTTGAGCGACTGCGAGCCGAGGGCAGGCTATCGTAGGAGTGGACTTGGGCGATGTATAATATACATTGTGCGACGCACTCAGCTCTATCTTGAGGAAGGGGTCTGGGAAGCCCTCCACCTGCGCGCGAAGCAGGAGGGGGTCACCATCTCAGAACTGGTCCGAAAGGCTGTGCGTGAGCGGTACGTTGAAAACGCGGAGCAACGGAAACAGGCGATGCGTGCATTCGCCGGTATCAGGCGTGATCGTTCCGACATCGGCGACACCGGCGTTTACGTTCGGAAGTTGCGCCGAGGCAGCCGGCTTCACAGGCTGGCGCGCTGATGGCAATCCTGATCGACTCCGACGTCCTCATCGAAGTCTCTCGCGGCAGAGACCGGAATCTACTGTCGAAGTGGAGCGAACTCGGTGATTCAGATCAGGCGCTTCTCTGCTCTCCGGTGACGGTTGCCGAACTCTGGCATGGTGCCCGCCCGGAAGAGTACGCGGTTCTCGATGCATTGTTCGCGGTGCTGGCCTGCGTGCCGATTGATGCAGAGATCGGACGGCTCGCGGGAGACTATCTTCGCGAGTTCGCGAAGAGTCAAGGCGTAGAGTTGGGCGACGCGCTGATTGGCGCCACTGCGACGGCCCACCGCGTTGCGTTGTGGACCAGAAACCGCAAACACTACCCCATGCGCGGCCTCAAGTTCTATTGACCTGCTTCACCGGAACTCGATCGCAACCACATCTCCATCGGTCCCCAGCGTGGCATCGGAGCGAATGTTGTATTCCACGGAGACGGGAGTGGGCTTTTGCGGGCCACACCGGAATTCGAACGTCACCGAGGAGGCGTTTCGCAGAAGCACCTCGCCCGGATTCGCGACGTAAAGCGCCAGACTACGGTCCGCCGTCCGCACATGGAAACGGGCCGAGGAACCGAGGCAGTCGATCTGCCGGAGCGTGCCCTCGATGCGAGTGTCGCCCCGCTTTTCCTTCCAACTGTCCGGCGTGCTGACGGGAGGGCGTCTCGTCTTGTCCGCGGCCGCCGGTTGGTCCGCCAGTCGGATGGCTGCAC
>DATIFQ010000453.1:0-17404 GCA_035455185.1 Bryobacteraceae bacterium
CGACAACCCGGGGCCCCGCTTCGCCCCGGGTTCAACCTCTTCTCACAGGAGCAGGATATTCAGCTTGGGCGTGAGGCAGCGGCCGAGGTGCGCAAACAGGTGGACGTCGTGGAGAACTCCGAACTCCAGAGTTACATCGCCGAACTGGGTAGCCGCCTCTCCAGAAATCCGGACGCAGGCGCTTATCCTTACAGCTTCACTCTGGTGAACGACCCTACGCTCAACGCCTTTGCGCTGCCGGGCGGGCCAGTGTTCGTGCACACTGGGATTCTTGCGGCTGCGGAGAACGAAGCGCAACTTGCCGGCGTTATGGCTCACGAAATTTCGCACGTCGCCCTTCGCCACGGCACCAACCAGGCGTCGAAAGCAAACATAGCTCAACTGCCTGCGGTTCTGGCGGGCGCCGCAGTCGGACAAGGGTCGACCTTGGCGCAACTTGCACAGCTTGGCATCGGCCTGGGGTTCAATTCGCTTCTGCTGAAATACTCGCGCGATGCTGAGCGGGAGGCGGATTCTCTGGGAGCGCACCTGATGGCACAGGCTCAATACAACCCGATTGAGATGGCTCGGTTCTTCGAGAAGCTCGAGGCTGAGGGCGGCTCTCGGGCGCCGGATTTTCTCTCCTCGCACCCGAGCCCCGGGAATCGCGTCAAGAATGTGGAGGCCGAGATTCGAACCTTGCCTGCTTCTTCCTATACGGAAGGCACGGGACGGCTCGCTCGAATGAAGGCTCTGGTATCTCAACTTCCGCCGCCGCGCAAGAGGAGCTAAGCCCGAGGGTTGTGTTATCGGCCATTGACCGTGCCTTCACCGTGACGTACACTGCATTTGCCCGGTGAAACGGATTCACGGAGGTGAATGTATGGGCGTCACGCGGCGCGGGTTTCTAGGCGAGTCGGTTCTCTTGGCCGGAGGGTTCGCGGCCGGCGTGGGTTCGGCGAGCGGTCCCCGGATCCTCAACCAAAACGAAAACATGGAGTACCGGCGCTGCGGGAAAACAGGACTGATGGTGTCCGCGGTCTGCCTCGGTGGCCATTGGAAGCGCATCGAGACCGTTGTTCCGGATGCGCTGAAGACGAAAAACTGGCTGAACGTCGACGTCGCCCATGGCGAATTCGCGAAGAACCGCCACGACGTGGTGAGCCGCTGTATCGACGTCGGGATCAATTACATCGACGCCTGCACCGGACCGGAAGTGATGGCCTATGCCGCAGCTCTGCGTGGCCGCCGCGACAAGATGTACCTCGGTTACTCCTGGTATGACCGGGAAGTCCGTTACCCGGACTGGCGCTGCACCGAGAAGTTGCTGCAAGGTTTCGATGATGGCCTTCTCGCCGCCGGACTTGACTACGTGGATCTCTGGCGAATCACCTGCCACGAGCCAGGCGGACAGCACACGTTCAACGAGTCGGAAGCGCTCGTCACTGCGCTCGACAAGGCGAAACGGCAGGGCAAGGCGCGCTTCACCGGCATCTCCTCCCACGACCGCCGCTGGCTGAAGATGATGATCGAACAGTACCCGGAGCAGATCGACGTGATCCTCACTCCCTATACTGCCGACAGCAAGGCTCTTTCGAAGGACAGCCTGTTCGACACGGTGCGGAAGTACGGGGTGGGCGTCTTCGGAATAAAGCCGTTCGCCAGCAATGCGCTGTTCCAGGGGGACAGCAGGCCGGGCGGTCCTCACGCCGAAGAGGACAATCGACGCGCACGGCTCGCCCTCCGTTATGTGCTGGGAAATGCCGCGATCACCGCGCCGATTCCTGGGATGGTCAATATCGAGCAGGTGGACAATGCCGCGAAAGCGGTCATGGAGCGCCGCCAACTCGATGAGAAAGAGACGGCCGACCTCAAGCAGGCCGCGGGAGAGATGTGGGCCAATCTTCCGGACCACTACGAGTGGCTTAAGAACTGGGAATACGTGTAGCTACAGAATCCAGCGGAAGCCGATAACGAACAGTCCGCAGCTCGCGAGGCCCAGTCCCAGCGCAAGCGCGCCGAACCGGCGCTTCGGTTTCAGGCGCCACCACATATAGAGGCTGCTCACGACCATCAGGATCATGCCTACTGCCAGGGCATCCATGGAAAGCGCCCACACTGTGGTCAAAGCCCAGTCGCGGTCGTTCCTCGAGTCGGCCATCCGGACGCCCGTGAACGTGTGGAGAACGTGCAGGACGCCCCACATGTTGATATCAGTGCGATGGACGGTGGCGACATTTCGCTGAAGGTCCGTCTGGATTTCGAACATGCGCCCGGGCCGGCCGGCTCGGAAGTCGAAACAGCTCAGATCGGTGCGCGTATTCGTCCAGTCGATTTCACCCTCGATTCCGAGCTGCCGCAGGATGTCCTTGGCTTGGGCAAGGTCGCCTCCCGGGGGTGGAGGCTGAATCGGCCGCACAAAGTCGGACTGCCGCCGGTTCGGCCAGAACTCCGCGAACTTCCAGCCGGAGTGATTCAGTAACAATCCAGTGAAGGAAAACAGCCACAGAAAGAACAGAAGGTAGAGGCCGATATAGAAGTGGAGCTTGCGGTTCCACACTTCGAAGGCGTCCACCAAACGGCGGGAGAGCGTCTTGCTGACGGCCAGTTGTTCAACGGACGAGGGCATAGATAACTCCAAAGAACGACGTGGCGCCGGCGGCGATGAGAACAAGCCCGATGCGACGCTCGGCGCGCAAGACCGCCCACAAATAGATCCCACTGACGGAGAGGAACAGAACTAGCCAGACCGTCGCGTCGGCAAGCCATTTCCACACGCGCATGGGAAACCAGTTCATGCGGATCGCGACAAGGTGGGGGCCGGGTGCCTTGTGAAGCGTGACGAGCGCATCCCAAATGCCCGTCGTGCGCGTGGAGACGAGCGCGGTGCGGGTTTCAAGGTTGATATCGACCGTGGTTTCCCGGCCGGGGACAATCACCGGGATCACAAGACGCCGCTCGTTGCGGATGTGCCGGATGACGGTAACCTCACCGGCGACGCCGAGCGGGTCAAGCACTGCGCGCACAGCGTCCACCCTCTTCCGACCATCGAGGTTCTCGACGCCGTTCGGAATAAGCACTCCAGTGACCGTGCGCGGAGGACCGGGTTCGGGCGCCACCCCCGGCAACCAGGAATGCACCAGGAAGAATACACTCACCGCGAAAACCAGGACAAAAGGGGCAAGAAACAACCCAATGTACAGGTGCAGATCGCGGGTAACGGTATAGAAGCGTTTGTTCATAGCAGCGGCAGTACACCCTCGGGAACTGCCGGTACCGCACAACCGGCGTGCGGATCCTTCGTAGCTGAGTCAGTGACGAACCAAGTGGTCATTAATGTGACCATCCCCTATTATCGCGACTAGCGCAAGCGCTTTGTTTGCCTGAGCAAACGGCGATTCCGGGTGGCAAAGTCCAGTCTCGCGCACGATGTAGGGGGTGAGCCTGGTACTGCCGGGAGCGTACCTTCGTCCCAGAAGGTTAACCGGCCGAAAGAACTCCACCCTGAGACTAGAGTACTGGCAATACCTCCGTGTTGAGTTCTATCACAAAACTAACCAGTGTTCCATTGATCGGAGGGGGCAGTGGCCTTACGCTACCGGTGAGAGGTCGGCGAATGGATTCGCTACAGAATGAAAGGACGAAGGGGTCGTCTGTCAGAGGGGGCGGCGAAGCCGACGTCATTGTCCGGGTCGACCGGGTTAAGACGGAAGAGGACGCCGCCGCCACACGAATGCGGCTTCGGAAACTTGCGGAACAGATTGCGCAAGGAGTGACAAGCTGCTGGTCTGAGGCGGCAAACGACGCGAACCGGCTGGCCCCGATTGACCAAGAGAAACTTGCGCAGTTGTCGACCCATCTGCGCAATGTGTCCGCCGATGTTCGGGATCTCCGGTCCGAACATGAACTTAAGGTCGAGCGGACGGAAAACCTGGCCCAGAACCAGGAAGATCTGTCGGCCCGGCTGGCGCTCTCGGAGGAGAGATTTCTGGAGGTCGCGACGATCACCCGGCGCATCGAAAAAAGCATGCGTCGGGCGACGGAAGCACAGGAAGAACTTCGCGAGCAAATCGTGAACCAGTACGCGGCAATCTGCAGACTGGAGCAGGCCGTCAGGACTCACACCGAGTCGATCGAGAATCGTCTTACGGACGCTGTCGCCCAGATCGCTCACCGCGTCGAATCAGTGGTACGGGCTCAGGAGGTTCACGCGGATACAATCGCCAAGCTTGGTGCGGCATGGTCACACATTAACGACCTTCAGCAGTCGTTCGAGCAACGGGTGGAAGGGCAGGCTCGGGCGATCCAGTCAATTCACTCTGCTACGCGAGCCCAGGCGGCCCTTTGGGCAGAACTCAAGTTGACGGCTGTCCACGTCAGGGAGGCGATCAGGATTCCTTCTGGCGAACTGCTCACCCCCTCTGAAACAGACCTGGAAAGGCTGTAAGATGTGGACCGGGTCGACGTTTCTAAGTAAGAGGGATGCGTTGTAATGAACGAGGCGAAGTGGAGCCACGGAGGACCGGGCTAGATTTCCCATAAGAACCAGCCCGGGTGCGTATGTTTACAACGAGGAAAAAAGAGGAGCTGCAGCGGTCAGACACGACGGAAGGTCCGACGCCCGTGTCGAGGGCAACACCAGATCGCAGGACAAGCGGCCGGTTCCCGATCGTGCGTGACGTTCGCTACAAAATAGTAAGGTCAAAGGGAACTTCGGAGGTCGGAGAAGGCAAGACAGTGGACATCAGCAGCACCGGGGTGTTGTTCACGGCTGAGACGCCCCTGCCGCTTGGCAAGCAATTGGAACTGTCGATCAGTTGGCCCGCACAGCTCCGCGGCAAGTGCTCGCTGAAACTTGTCGCCCGCGGCCGGATTGTCCGCTGCCAAGGCACAGCCGTTGCCATCGAAATCGATGCCCACGAGTTCCGCACAGCCGGACGAGAAGGAACGTTGCCGCGCGAAGCACAGCCTTCGTGATTATTGGCAGGCGTCGGCTTAGCCGATGTTGATCAGTTCCTGCATCCGGGGCTGCTGCTCGAACGACATCGAATACGCCTTCTCGATCTTTTCGCGGAATGTCGGACCGGCGTTGTAAGCGCAGAACGGATAGAGTTGGCCGTTCGGGGCCGCGTAATGGATGACGCAGCGGCGCACGCGCTCGACGTCGTAGTTGTAGACGTCCATGAAGTGCATGCTGGCCACCATCAGCGTTTTATAGGAGAATTCCTGTTTCTCCATCTCACCGCGGCCGTACTTCTTGTCCACCAGACCTTGGAGCGTCTGTAGGAACCGCTGGAACGTCAGCCCCTCGGGCGCCCGGTCTTCGTGGTAGTGCTTCCGAAGCGAGTTCCACGCCGAAATCTTTGACCAGAACTTGATCCGTCGCTGTTCCGCCCGGCGTGCGAGCATGTCGATGTCCTGGAGCATCGCGCCGATGTCGACGAACCGGGTGATCGGCGTCGCGTGCTTGTTCTTGTCAACGAACATGTAGGTGCCCATCGAGCAGTGCGGATGGGGCGTGAGTGTCGGAACCGTCTCGCCGCGGAGCGCCGCGATCAGCTTCGAGAAGGGGCTTACGCACGACAGTGGGAACCAGTCGTTATAAGGATCGGCCAGGCCGGTCTGCTCGCGAACCGCGTGGGCGAAATCAGACTGCGTGAAGCGCTTCTCCTCAAGCTCTGCTTTCGAGATTCGCCCGCAGAAACTCACCGGCTGGAAGCTAATGGCGCTCACCACATCGATGTTGTCGATCGCGAGCCGGACGATGTCGCCGATCTGGTGGTCATTGATGCCCTTCACGATCGTCGGCACGAAACAGATCTTCATCCCAGCCTTGCGGACGTTGTCGATGCATTTCAGCTTCATTTCGAACAACGACTCGCCGCGGGTCCGCTTATAGATGTCATCGCAAACACCGTCGAACTGGAGGTACAGCGTGTGCAGACCCGCCTCCCCACACTGCTGGGCGAATTCGGGATCCGTAAACTTGAGGCCGTTTGTGGCGGCCTGGAGCTGAGTGAAGCCCATCTCCTTCGCCATCTTCAGCACGTCGACGAACCGCGGGTAGATGGTCGGCTCGCCTCCGGAAAACTGAACGACGCGGCCCGAAACGGGACGCTGGTCACGCAGCGTCTGAAGCATCTTGCGGACTTCGTCGAAGGTCGGTTCGTAGAGGTAACCGGCGGCGTTGGCGTTGGCGAAGCAGACCGGGCAGGTGAGGTTGCACCGGTTGGTGAGGTCGACGTTGGCGAGAACCGTGTGGCTGGTGTGCATGGAGCACAGCCCGCACTGGTCCGGGCAGTTCGTGGCCTCCGGCACCGCGGGGTTCTCGATGCCCCTTCCGTCGCCGAAGGTCCACTCCTCCATCTTGAGGTAAAGCTTTACGTCAGAGTAGATCACATCCCGAAAGAGGCCGTGTTCGGGGCAGGTCTTCTCCATGATGACCTTGCCGTCTTCCTCGAACAGGACGGCCTCGATCTTGCCAGTGCACTCCGGGCAGAGCGAGATAGTCAGCTTCGGAAGGCCCTTGGGGACCGACGGGATTGCCGAGCCGGTGTAGGTGGTTCTCGGTTGGATGACTTGGAACTCCGCTGCTTTGCCGGGTGCGAATGTGGCAGTACTCACGATCGGTTCCTCCACCAGCATTTCGGGGCTGAATCTCCTGTTTTCAGGTCAACTCCAGTCTAATCATTCCCTTGCAGGCGCACTACCGGTTTAAGTCAAACGGTTTCAGGGGCCGTGCGGACGGCGATTTCCGGGGGTTGAACGGTCACGGGCGGCTGCGAACTGCAGCCCGCCCCTCCCCAAGAAAAAGAACCGCCGGGGTGTTGCCACCCCGGCGGTTGCGGGACTGGCGGCTTTCCGTCCGCCTAGTCGGTAAACACTTCTTCACGCTCCTGCTCGGCCTGCTTCGCCGTGTGGCCATTTCCGTTGCCGTTCAGGCTGTTGATCTGCACCAGCGGCTCCGCGGGCTTCTCCTTGAGCACGACCTCGCGGTAGAGTTTGGCCATCCGCGTGTTGTGCTCGGCCTCCTGCCGCATCTTTTCGTTGCGGGCGCGAGCCTTCTCCTCGCGGGCGTTCTTGGCGATGCCCAGCCGGTCAAGATCGTGCTGCTCCTCGCGGGTGATGATCTCCTCGCGCAGCGTCAGCGAGTGCTCCGTTCGAGCTAGTTCGACCCTCTTGCCGCCGGCGAAGATTTCATGCTTTCCGTGCTCGTCGTACCACTTGGTCAGCGTGGCCGTCATGTGGATGCGCTCCACGATGTTGCGCCAGCCGACGCCCGTGTTGTATGCGCAGAACGAGATCTCGCCCTCCTGGGTCGCGTACGGGATGATGCACTGCTCGGTGCGCCGGAAGTCGTAGTTGAACAGATCCTGGAACCACATGCCAGCAATCATCAGCACGTTCCAGCGGTCTCTCCGGCGGCGTTCGATGTCCTCCAGCGTGCGGTCCGCTCCAACTTTGCCGTAGCTCTTGCCGGTGGCGCCGAAGGTCTTGTCCATTTTCTTCAGCATATCGGTGAGCTTGAAATGTGTCGGTGTCTGGAAGGGGTCGTAGTTGCGAGCCACGGCCAGCGCCATGCCGAAGATGGACAGCCACCTGCCTCGGGCCGCGTCGTTGATCTGCATGACGTCCTTGGCAAGCTGGTCGGCATTTAAAAAAGCAGTGAACGGCACCGCCTCCTTCGTTTCCTTGTCCACCAGCACGGCCATGCCGAGGCCGCAGTTCGGGTGGCAGCCGCAGCTCAACTGTCCCCAGTTTGCCTCCGGCCCGTGTACGAGGTCGCTCCAGTCCGAGAATGTGCTCATGAAGGAAAGCGGGAACCAGTCGCGACGCGGCTCGCCGATGCCGGTCTGCTTCTTTACGTCGTAGGCCAGGTGGGACAGTGTGTATCGCTGGGCGGCGCGGCGCTCATTCGTCACCGCCTCGTCGCGCCCGGTGAACGAAACCGGCTGGAACGAAAGGAAGGGGATCTTCTTCGGGTTATCGAGCGCGAACTGGACTACCCGGCCCACCTGCTCGTCGTTGATGCCGTTGACGATCGTGATCACGGGCACTATGTCCACGCCGGCCTTGTACAGATTCTCGATCGCCTGGAGCTTCACGTCGAACAGGTTCCCCACCTTGCGATGCGAGTTGGCTGCGTTCCCGATGCCGTCAAACTGAAGGTATGCGTAGCGAAGGCCGGCCTCGGCGGCCTTCTTGCAGAATTCGACGCTCTTCGCGAATTCGATGCCGTTCGTGGCCGCCTGTACGCTCGTATAGCCGACTTCTCGCGCATAACGGACCGCGTCGAGGAAATAGGGGGACAGCGTCGGCTCACCGCCCGAGAACTGCACCGACATCTGCCGCTTCGGCTTGATCGAAATCGCGTTGTCGAGCAGCGTCTTGATCTCTTCCCAAGTCAGCTCGTGGACGAAGCCCACCTGGTTGGCGTCCATAAAGCACGGGTCGCACATCATGTTGCAGCGATTGGTCAGGTCGATCGTCAGCACCGCTCCGCGTCCGTGGGTCACCGTGCTTGACCCGTGGTGATGCAGCCTCTCGTCGTTGTGCGCCCGGATGTCGCGGCCAGGGAACACCGACTCAATGTGCTTCATGAACTCGGCGTCGATGGACATGATGTCCTCGAAATGGCCGTGCTTCGGACAATCCTTCACCATCCAGATCTGGCCGTCGCGTTCGATGATTTGGGCCTTGATTTCGCCCGGCTTGTCATGGATCAGCACTTCCAGCGGCTTCTTGCCATCCAGGATCTCCTGGCGGATCTCCGGAACGCACTTCGGGCAGAGGGAATCCGTCTCCCGTGGCCACCCAAGCGGCGGCTTCTGCTTTTCCCACGACTTCAGCAGGGGCTTGTCGGACCACTTCGGGGTGAAGGAGGGGTTCCTCCCAATCTGGTTTAGCCTCGAGAATACGGCCCAGGCCCCACTGGCCGTGAGCGCGACTGCTTTTTCGAAGTACTTGATAGGTTTATGCATGTTTTCTCGCTTCAGGTGACTCCCAGTCTTGACGCCAGTCGTTCCTGACAGCCCTGTCCCTCTTTCCAGGCAGCCAGGCGATCATTCTGAGTATAGGGAAGGCCAAGGGGTGGAACCAGCCAAATGAATTAAACTGCTTCTTTTCTAGCTCGTATGGTGAATTCTGAGGCTGAATGGGTCGGCATAGCCGGAGTGGAGATTCAAGTGCCAGTAGAACTGCTGCTGTCTCGCCGCAGGTTAGCATGAAAACAGAGGCCATGCCTGTCAGCGCCAAACGAGTCAAGGAGATAGCGGCGGAGTGCGGTTTTGAGATCGTCGGCGTGGCCTCGGCCGCACCGTTGTCTGAGCACGCCTGGTACCGTGAGTGGGCCGCCCTGGGGATGGCGGGAAGAATGAGTTATCTTACTGACCGGCGGGGAGATGCGCGTCAAGATCCCCGAAGGCTCCTGGCGTCGGCGCGCTCGGTGCTTTGCGTGGGCAAGCTGTATAACGCTCCGAAGCCCTACTCCGTTGATTTTGAAGCTGTTGAGCTTGGCTGGATCTCTCGTTATGCGTGGGGAGAGGACTATCACCGCGTCGTGGCCGATGGTCTTCATCGAGTCGTGGCCCGGCTCAAGTCCAGTGGCGCCGGGCCTTTCGACTGGAAGGTTTGTGTCGATACTGCGCCCCTTTTGGAACGGGCCCTGGCAAGGCGCGCCGGACTGGGCTGGATCGCGAAAAACACTTGCCTGATCCGGGAAGGAATGGGTTCCTGGTTCTTTCTAGGTGAACTGCTGCTCTCGCTGGACCTTGAATCCGACTCTCCGCCGGACGAACGCTGCGGCTCTTGCACGCGCTGCATCGATGCCTGTCCGACGCGGGCGATCGTTCCAGCGGGCCGCGCCGAGCCCGCGTGGGCCATCGATTCCCGCCTGTGCATCTCGTACCTGACAATCGAGCTGCGGGGTCCCTGGCCTCACGAATTGCGCGGGGCTGCCGGCCTCAACGTCTTCGGCTGCGACATCTGCCAGGACGTCTGTCCGTGGAACACGAATGCGCCTGTAACGCCGGACTCTGCGTTCGAGCCTGCGAACTTCGCCCCGCCCCTCGAACGGATGGCGGCACTCACCGAGGAGGAGTTCGTCGCGATGTTTCGCGGCACGCCGGTCACGCGGGCGAAGTACACCGGTTTCCTGCGCAACGTCGCCGTGGCCATGGGGAACTCGGGACGTCCGGAGTTTCGAGCACCGCTCGAGCGCCTCGCCCAGCATCCGGACCCCGCGGTGGCCGATCACGCCGGCTGGGCGCTGGCGCATATCGGACGGATAAAATGATAAGAGAAATGCTGTTGGTGTTCCTTCTGCTGCTGTGCTCGGTGGTTGCATCGCCGGCGTCGGAAGCCACGCTCTCGAAAGGCTTCGACCACTTTTATAATCTCGAGTACGACGAGGCGATCGCGGAGTTTCGAAAGCTGATCGACCGCAATCCCGAGTCCGCGGGGGCGCGCAACCATTACGCCCAGGCAATCCTTTACCGGGAGATGTTCCGCGCCGGCGCACTGGAGAGCGAGCTGGTCAGCGGAACGAACCCGTTTCTCCGGCGCGCGAAGATGAACCCATCGGCGGAGGACCAGCGCCATTTCGACGAATCGGTCGCCAAAGCCATTGAACTCTCGGATGCACGGATCAAGAAAGACCCGAATGACAGTCAGGCTCTCTACGCGCTGGGCGTCACCTACGGGCTGCGTGCGAATTACAACTTCCTTGTACGCAAGGCGTGGTTCGACGCTTTGCGGGACGCCACCCGCGCGCGCAAGTTGCACAATCGGGTGACTGAGCTGGATCCGAAGATCGTCGATGCACGACTCGTGGAAGGCGTGCACGACTACGTAGTCGGCAGCCTGCCCTGGCATGTGAAGATGCTCGGGTTTCTGGTCGGCTTCCGCGGTGACAAGGAAGGCGGCGTTCGCCTGCTCGAGCAGGTCGCGCAGCACGGCGACATCAATCGGGTGGATGCCCAGATTCTTCTCTGTGCGATTTACCGGCGAGAAAGGAATCCGCAGAAAGCCATCCCGATGTTGCTGAGTCTGATCGAACGGTTCCCGAGGAACTATCTGCTGCGTTTCGAGATCGCCCAGATGTACAGCGACCTTGGTGACAAACCGAACGCACTGGCCGCTCTGCGCCGGATCGAGGAGCTGAAATCGGGCGGGGCTTCGGGATTCTCACACCTGATGCCGGAGAAGATCCTGTACGCTCGGGGCACGATCCAGTTTTGGTACAACGACCTCGATCGAGCGCTCGAAGACATGCGGCGGGTGACCTCGAGGGCCGGCGATCTGGACCTGAACACCGGTACCTTCGCGTGGCTCCGCCTCGGTCAGATTTACGACCTCAAGGGACAGCGGGCGCAGGCAGTTGCCGCTTACCGGCAGGCCATCAACTTGGCGCCGCAATCGGACGCCGCCCGCCTTTCCACGCGCTATTTATCGGAACCCTACCGTAGAGACAAGAGGAAGAGCTAAGTCCGTGGTCTGCCCTGGGGAGTGAGCGCGCCGGTTATTCGATGTTAACTTTAACCGGCTGTTCGATCAGCTTCGGTTGTTTTTCGGTGGTCAGCACCATTAGGCTGAACCGTCCGGTTTTCAGCGAGGCGGGAACCTTGATCTTGATGCTGGTAGCAGCCTGTTCGGTGATCTCAACCTTCGTATCCGTCTTACCGTCCGTCAAGAACACCTGCGCGACCGTCTCCTTGCCGAGGTTCTCTCCTGCGACGTTCAGAACGTCACCGGCCTTTCCGGTGTCTGGCTCCACGGCGGTCATCCGCGGAAAGGCGCCCTGCGCAACCAACACAGAAGAGATGACGAGGAAAGCGATTAGGGCGAGCGAGATAAAAGACAACCTCATCTTGTTATTGTCCTCCACAAAAATGCTAGCCCTAAATCGCTCGTAATGCAAGCGTTAAGCAAGGTGGTAGTGCCCTGCAACCACTACAGGCTGTCCCGCCTGGCAAAGGCAACCGGACGCCAACCGTAACATCGGAGAGTGGGCCTATGACGAAACTGAGCGCGGGTTTTCTCATGTTCCGGGGGTCACAAGGGGCAGTCGAGGTTCTCCTCGTGCACCCTGGCGGTCCATTTTGGGAAAAGAAGGACCTCGGATCGTGGTCGCTGCCCAAAGGCGAGTATCCCGAAGGCGAGGAGGCCTTCGATGCTGCAATGCGCGAGTTCGAGGAAGAGACCGGCATTCGTCCCGAGGGACCATTCATTCCTCTCGGTCAGATTCGCCAACCAGGCGGCAAGCTCGTGACCGTTTGGGCTTTTGAAGGCGATTGTGACCCTGCCACGATCAAGAGCAATCTCTTCTCGATGGAGTGGCCCAAGGGGTCGGGGAGGATGCAAGAGTTTCCCGAGATTGACCGAGGCGGCTGGTTCACGTTGACAGTGGCGCGACGGAAGATCCTGAAGGGGCAAGTGGGCTTTCTGGACCGGCTCGCCGAACATTTGGACGTGCGGAAATTATTCGTACCGTAACGCCACCACGGGGGTGACCCTGGTGGCGCGGCGGGCGGGGACCAATGTGGCGATGAGCGCCACAGCGGCTAACACCAGCGCGACGCCGATAGAGGTCACCGGGTCGCCTGCGTTGACGCCGTAAAGCATACCGGCCATGAGGCGGGTGAGCCCGAAGGAGGCGGCCACCCCGATGGCCAGGCCGGCCAAAACGGGAAACATGCCCTGGGCGAGGACAAGCTTCAGCACATCGGCCTGACCAGCCCCAAGCGCCATGCGGATGCCAATTTCGCGTGTACGCTGCGCGATAGTATAAGAGATAACCCCGTAGATCCCGACCGCGGCCAGCAACAGCGCTAGCCCAGCGAAGATACCCAGGATCAGTGTGGACAAGCGCCGGTCCGCGATCGAACCCGAGACGATCTGTTCCATGGTCCGCACTCCGTAGACGGTCTGGTCATTGCCGGCCTCGAGGACCGCGCTGCGTACTGCCGGGAATGTGGCGAGCGGATCGACTCCAGTGCGCACTACGAAGACACTGGATCCTGCCATCGCCTTCATGAACTGGTCCGGGATCTGAGACAGGGGCAGGTAAAGCTCGCTGCGGACCCGGGCGGAGGCGTCACTGTCCAGCCCCCAGTGGCTGACGTGGCCGACGATACCCACGATCTCCATCGGCACGGAAGCCTCGGGGCCGAGATCTCCGCTCAAGTCGGCAACGACGATGCTTTTTCCGAGAGGGTCTTCGTGCGGGAAGAACGTGCGAGCCATAACCTCGTCGATCACCACCACGTGGGAGCCGCGATGCATATCCTGGCGTTCGATGTAACGGCCGCGCAAGAGGGGAATGTCCATGGCCTTGAGATAGCCGGGGTCGGTAGCGTACAACAGCGCCCACGACATGTCGCCTTGTGAGGTCGGGCGAGGCCTTCCGTTCACATAGAAGGGTATTTCGCTGTCGCTGCCGCCCAGGGGAATCAACGAGGACACCCCGGCGCTCTTCACTCCGGGCACACTTTGGATACGATCCGCGGTCTGCTCGAAAGTCTGGAGGATACGATCGGTGCTGCTCATGTTGGCTGGGGACAAGCCCACTGAGAAGGTCAGAACGTGGTCGGGTTTGAATCCCGGTTTAATGCTGCCGAGGTTCCAGATGGTGCGCAGCATCAGGCCGGCTCCGGCCAGCAGCACCAGCGCCGCGGCCACTTCAGAGACCACCAGCAGGTTGCGCAAGCGCTGGTGCCGGGCCGAGGAACCGCGGCTGCCTTCTTTCAACGTCTCGTGCAGGTCGGCGACGGAGACGTGCAGGGCTGGAGCCAGCCCGAAAACGATGCCGGTAAGGAGCGAGACGCCCAGAGTAAAGGCGAGCACCCAGCCGTCCACGCCGATGTTCTCCACGCGCGGTAGGCCGCCCGGCACGGCCGCCAACACCGCCTGTGTGCCCCAGCGGGCGATGGCCAGCCCGGCGATGCCCCCGGCGAGCGCCAGCACCACGCTCTCGGTAAGCAGTTGCCGGACCACGCGGACGCGGCCGGCGCCAAGCGCGGAGCGGATGGCAATCTCCTTGTGGCGTCTGGTGAAGCGAGCCAGGAGCAGGTTCGCCACATTGGCGCATGCGATGAGGAGCACGAAGCCCACCGCGCCCAGCAGAACCAGCAGGGTGGGGCGAACGTTTCCGACGATCACGCCCGTGAGCGGCTCGATGTTGACGCCGTGCTTGGAATTCGATTTCGGATAAGCTTCCGCTAACCGGGCCGCAATGGCGGTCATTTCGGACTGCGCCTGGGTCCGCGTCACGCCGGCTTTGAGCCGTCCCACCACGTACATGCCGGGATGCATTTCGCGCGACCTGGCCAGCATATCGTCCCACTGTTCCAGCAGCGTGTAGATGTCGGCTTTGCCTTCGAACTGAAAACCGGCGGGAACGACGCCCGCGATGGTGTAGCTCCGGCCGTTGAGCGTGAGCTGGCTGGCGAGTACGGCGGGGCTTGAACCGAACCGCCGGCTCCACAGGCCGCCGCCGATGAGGACTACGGGCGAGGCGCCGAGCCGGTCCGCCCGGGGGTCGAAGTCGCGGCCCGCCACGGGATTAATTCCAAGGACCCGGAAGAAATCGGCCGAGACCATCTTGCCGCTCAGGTGCTCGGGCTCTCCTCCGCCGGTGATGTCGTAGTCTTCCCAGCGGAACGCGGCCAAGCCCGCAAAGCTGCGGTTCTGGTCGTTCCAGTCCACGAAGTTCGGATAGGCGACCGACATCGTTTCGAAGCCGGGCGACCTCTCGCTGAGCCGCACGAGGCGGTCCGGATCGCGGTAGGGCAGCGGCTGCAGCAGAACGCCGTTGACCACGCTGAAAATGGCTGTGTTGGCGCCAATCCCGAGCGCCAAGGCAATCACCGCTACCGCCGCGAAACCCGGGTTCTTGGCCAGCATACGCAAGCCATAACGAAGGTCCTGGAGAAGTACCCACATCGAGCTGCCTCCTCACGCTGAGCCGTACCACCTTGCCTTGGCGCCTTATCGATCAGTACGGGCGCAGCCGGGGCGATGTTCCTGGTAATTTGCTGGATGCAGAGGGGTTCAGACTGCGCGGGCCTGGCGCTTCTTCGCCGTGGCCGCCATCAGCTTCTCACGCTCGGCGGCTTCCTTCGCGCGGAACTTCGCGATGCGTCCGATCAACCTCACGGGGACGGGCTCGGAGAGCGGGAAGCGGATCGTGCCCTTGGTGACCTCGTACGATGCAAGCTCGTCCTTGAACGCCGTGACGAGGTGACCGGTGGCGGGATAGAGCGAGTAGTGCTGCTTCCACCCAGCGAAATAGATCGCGACGCGACCGTGCAGTTTGTATGCGGGGATCTGGTACGAGATCACTTCTTCGGCTCCGGGCATCGCCTTGCGGATCGTGCTTCGCACGCACTCGAGCACGCTCTGAACAGTTTCAGGCTGCGAGGCAATGTACTCGTCCACGGACTTCCAATCGGTCTTGGCCATCGTGATTCCCAGCTTTCCGGCTCAGGTTGAGCGCCCTCTCGGCCCTGAATTAGCAGCAGAATACTACGGATTATCTCACTCATCAATTTCGTTGCCAATGCGTCAAAGGGAGCTGGCTGATTTCGCTCGTCGTGGTGGATTTCGGCCACCTGACGGCGCGGTCTGCCAACGGGAATCGCTTTGGAATCATAGCGTTTCGTCGTTGGCTTCAGAAGTGCTCCATTCTCGGTGTGATGGAAATCAAGCCGAAAGGAGAACCCGTATGAAAGCGAAGATGGCCGTTCTCATTCTGCTGCTGGCCGCAACCTCTGCGTTGGCAAGGACTCGCGTGTCCATTGGAGTCTACGTGGGCGACGGTTACGGTTACGGGTACTATCCTCCGCCGCCGGTCTACGTTTACGAGCCGCCCTGCCCAGGGCCGGGTTACGTATGGGTTCCGGGGTATTGGTATGGCGTCGGGCCGCGCTATTCCTGGCGCAACGGCTACTGGGCGCCGCCTCGTTACCGCGGCTGGTATAGGGGTGGACCAAGGTATCGCTATTACGACGCATGGGATAGCCCGTACCGTGGACGGATGAAGTATCGCAAACATGACGATCGCGGCTGGGGGCGCGGGCGCTACCGTGACTATTACCGGTACGATCGGCGCGGATATCGCCGGTGAATGAGCACGATACTCGTGCGCGACTACGGTTGGTGGCTCACCACCGCCATCGAGTAGAGTCCCATCGACGGGACCTGGAAGACTACCCTGCCGGCTTCCTCCTTAAACTGGGCGGAAATCGGCTCGTCCGAATCCGGCGAGAAGACCTTCACGCTTGAGACCTTGCCCGGGAACTGCTTCCGCAATCGGACCTCAAAGGAGTCCAGGCGCTTTCCCTGCTCGAAGTTCACGAAATGCACGATCGTCTCGCTGGACTTCTTGCGGTTCAGCAACTCCATCACCGTGTTCAGCGGCGCAGCGGATGCGATCGAAAGGCCGCCGCGAGCATTGTCCGCAATCGCGTGATGGATCTCCTCGTGATTGGGAGGCAGTAACCACTGGGATGCCGGAAAGTCGGCGCGTCCGCCAGTGGCGACTTCGACTTCGGTCTCGTCACCCGCGGCAGTGGCGCGGCCGCGCGCTTGGCGCCCCACTTCGGGGATGCAGACGACCTTGCCCTGGCCGACGGTCTTCACGGTGATTGCAGCGGGACGCGCCGGGGCTCCCATCAAAGCCAGCAGAGGGTTGGCGGCTCGCCGCTCGCGTCTCTCGTTGAAGTCGGCCGTGTTGCCGGTGAAAACCAGCGTGCCTCCACCGCGCACATAGGCCGACAATCGGTCTACCCACTCCTGAGACAGGCTCTCCTGGCCTGGCAGGATCACCGCGCGGTAGCGGTCGATGCGGTCGATCTGGCCGTCGAAGAGGATGTCGAACGGAACCTTGTGCTGGATGAGGACCTGCTCGATAAGAATCGTCGGTACGAGGGTCGCGGCTACGCTGTACGCCATGGACGGCCACGTGCGCACGACCGCAACGTCGGCGACGTTCTCCGTCTCCGTGTAGTAGCGGTCATTGTACTCGCGGAAGAACTCGGCCTCGGGCGAGAACGCCCGTGCCGCGCCCCAGCCCGACGGTCCACCTTCGTAGCCGTACCCCGGCACGTATTTCTGCGGATTGAAAGCCATACACAGCGCGAACTCGAGAGCGTTGCCCCCCTCCTGATAGCTGAAGTTCAGCGTACGCGCCATCTTGTAGGAGCGGATCTCGGAAACCATGGCGCCGGTTCTCGAATCGAGCCGCGCGTCCATGCCCCCGACGTCGAACGGCGAGAAGTCGATCTTGCCTTCGAAGAAGGGGTGATACACGGCGTTCCGCCAGATGCGGTTCACCCCGTAGATTCCTTTCAGATTGAAGCCAACCGCCAGCTTCGGATTGGCGCTTTTCAGAAAGTCGTACAGTTCGGCACAATGGCGCGCCAACGCG
>DATIFQ010000454.1:0-16209 GCA_035455185.1 Bryobacteraceae bacterium
CGTTGGTCGAGCGTCCCCGTGACACCCGCACGTCCAGTCGCGGGCGCTCGTCCAGCCGCGCGAGACTCCGCAGGACCGTCTTCTGCAACGCGTCCGCGCCCTGCGTCGTCAGTACGGACTTGAAATGCAGCCGGTCGCGCCGCGCCTCCATCTCCCAGACGGTCATTGTCCGCCGCGAGTTCAGCCGGTTCGGGCCGAAGAACGACAGGTCGCTGTACAGCACCCCATCAAGGCTCACCTGCACCATCGGACCGCCGCCCACCAGCAGTGGGCGCAGCAGCCGAAGGTCAATCCGTACCGGGAACGTGTCGCCCGGCCCGACGTCCAGGCTTGGCACCGTCACCGAAGCCCGGCCGCCCGGCGACACCTCCTGCGCCAGCACCAGCAGCGACACGCCGCGGATCCGCTGCGATCCCGAATTCCGCAGCATCAGCGACGTTCGCAGGTCGAGCACCATCGCGCTCCCGCGCGCCGAAACCCGCGATTCCCCTCCATCCCAGTCCGCCGATACAACGGCCACCGGGGAATCCTTCGGGAAGTCGATCTTCAGCGATGTGCGCGAATCGAACGCCGCTTCCTGCGCCCACGCCCCACAGGCGGCCAGAAGAAGGACGGCCACGCTACTGCGCATACACATGGTTGATCGTCACCTGACCCGTTTCCGAGTCTACGTACCGCGCGCGGATCGCTCCCTGCATGCTCACCGTGTAGGTCACGTCCTGAGAATCGTGATTCTGAAGGCTCAGCAGCCGGCCGCCTTCCCGCAGTTCGATACCCTCGGAGGTGGCTCGCAGAACTACGCCCTCCTCCGCGGCCATCTCCGCCGGATGCGGGCGGTCCGATTGCAGCCACCATCCCGCGAGAAGCAGCAGCGCCACGGGTACCACGGTCGCCGCCGCGCGCCGGAAGAACGGCCACGGCTCCACTTCCGCCGAACCCACGCATTCGCCGGCTGCCAGGCCGACGTGGATGTTTGCCCTCATTTCCGCCGCCAGCCGTCCCCAATTCACTTCCGCGGGAATTTCGACCGCCGATGCGGCCAGTTCCGCGCGCGCCGCGCCGAACGCTTCCGCCTCCCGGCGGCAGAGGGCGCACTCCGTGAGATGCCGCGCCACCCGCCGGCGCTCGAACCAGCCGAGTTCACGGCCCGCGTACAGCGCCAGGTCCGTCTCGTTCGGATGTCTCATGACCTTCGCCTCTCCACGTACCGGCGGAACTTGATCCGCGCGTTGGCGATGTGCGAACGCACCGTCGCCTTCGAACAACCCAATTGCCTCGCCACTTCCTCGGCCGGAAGACCGTCCACGTCCCGGAGCAGCAACGCCAGCCGCTCGCGCTCCGTCAGCAGCCGCAATCCGTCGTCGATATAGGCGCGCCGCTCCGACCGCAGCACCGATTGCTCCGGCGAATCGAACTGACTGGTCAACGGCTCCGCCACTTCATCAATCTCAGTGAAGCTTGCCCTGCGGTTCCGCCGAAGAAAGTCGATCGCAGTGTTGGTGGCAATGCGGGAAAGCCAGTGGGCCGCCTTCTCGGCATCCCGCAACTGGCCCCCGCGCTGGAGGCACTTGATAAAGACTTCCTGCGTCAGGTCCTGCGCGTCGGCCACATTGCCCACCATCCGGTAGATCATCAGGAAAACGCGGCGCAGGTTTTCCGCAATAAACCGGTTCTGTCTCTCCGCGCCTTCGTGGATCGTGGGCTCGGCGGCTTCGCTCATGGCAATCCGCAAGTCTTCGAGCACCGTGACCATACGCCTATTAGGGATGACGCGAAACCACACGAAACGTGGAGGTCATCTCCCTGCGTTCGGTCCCGGTGACAAGGGCGCAATGATGCCTCTTTGCCCTTCCTGGGCCCCTCGGCCCGCACTCGCCCCAGCCTCGGAGTAGAATGGCTGAGGCGCTACTCTGAGTATATGAGACCCGTCGCCGTTGTTGGGATAGGAAAAACCGCATTCGGCGCCTTTCCCGATCGTGACCTCCGTGGTCTGACTGTCGAGGCCGCCCGTAAGTGTCTGGAAAACGGGCATATCGCCCCGTCCCAGGTCGAGGCCTTCTATCTAGGTAACTTCGCCGGGCCGGCCTTCGCCGGGCAGAACCATCTGGCTCCCTACATCGCCGCTTCGATGGGCATCGTCGATGTCCCGGCCACGCGCTTCGAGGCTGCCTGCGCCTCGGGTGGGTCGGCGTTCTTCCACGCCGTCTCCGCCGTGGCCGCCGGGATCTACGATCTCGTCCTCGTCGCCGGCGTCGAAAAGATGACCAGCCAGCCCACGCCCAAAGTGGCGGAAATCCTCGCCTCGGCGGGAGACCTCGGCGGTGAGATCCGCGTCGGCGGTACCTTCCCGGCGCTTTTCGCGATGATCGCCCGGCGCCACATGCACGAGTACGGCACCACCCGCGAACAGCTCGCCTCGGTGGCGGTGAAGAACCACGCCAATGGCGCGAAAAACCCGCTCGCGCATATGCGCAAGGTGATCACCCTTGAACAGGCCCTCGCCGGAAAGCCGGTCGCCGACCCGCTTACCGTCTACGATTGCTCCTTGGTCAGCGACGGCGCCGCCGCTGTGCTGCTAGCGCCGCTGGAGCGCGCCTCCGAGTTCACCGACAAACCTGTTCGCATCCTCGGCATCGCCCAAACCTCGGATCATCTCGCCCTCGAGGAGAAGGCCGACATCACGACGTTTCCCGCCATCCGCCGCGCCGCCGAGAAAGCGTACCGGATGGCCGGCGTCACTCCGGACGACATCGAATTCGCCGAAGTCCACGACTGTTTCACCATCGCCGAAATCGTCGCCATCGAGGACCTCGGATTCGTGAAAAAGGGCGAAGGCGGGTCGTATTCGGCCGCCGGCTGCACCCGCCCGGATGGCCCAAAACCCGTCAACGCCAGCGGCGGCCTCAAGTCCAAGGGACACCCCGTCGGCGCCACCGGAGTCGGCCAGATTTGCGACGTGGCCCTCCAGATCCGCGGCGAAGCCGGCGACCTTCAGCTTTCGCGCCACGCGCTCGGCCTTGCGCAGAACCTCGGGGGTTCGGGCGCCACCGGCGTCGTCACCATCCTGGGAGCGGCGGCATGATCGAAGAACGGAAGCTCGGCCCCGGTATCGTCTACACAGAGACTGTCGTCTACTCCGCGCCGGAGGCCTTTGTGAACGACGCGCCGTACCAGATCGCCATCATCGCGCTTGACGCCGGCGGCCGGATCACCGCCCGCATCGAAGCTGAGCGAGTGTCCATCGGCGACCGCGTCCGCTTCGCCGGATACCGCAACGGCATTCCCTTCTTTCATAAGCACTTGGAGGAGTGACGATAGCAGCACGAAAAAGTGGTGCTCTTAGTGCCTTGCTGCGCTATACTCTCTTTCGGTGCCTGGAGGCCGAAGCTCAATGAGACTCGCCG
Source organism: Bryobacteraceae bacterium (assembly GCA_035455185.1). Classification (GTDB taxonomy): domain Bacteria; phylum Acidobacteriota; class Terriglobia; order Bryobacterales; family Bryobacteraceae; genus JAEHDI01. Next base: position 3,405 of record DATIFQ010000454.1, read on the forward strand.
AGCGCATGAACCGCATCGGGACGGAGGGTGCCTTCCAAGTGCTCGCCCGTGCCCGCCAACTGGAATCCCAGGGCCATTCCGTCATTCATCTGGAGATCGGCCAGCCCGATTTTGAGACCCCGCGCCACATCATCGAGGCAGCCAAGCTTGCGCTCGACGATGGCTGGACGCACTACGGCCCCACGCAGGGCTACCCGGAGTTGCGTGAGGCCATCGCGGCATACATCTGCCGCACGCGCGGGATAAGCGTCGGTCCCGATCATGTGGCCGTCGTTCCCGGCGGAAAGCCCGTCATCTTCTTTCCGATGCTCGCGCTCATTGAGCCCGGCGATGAGGTGATCTACCCCAACCCTGGCTTCCCGATTTACGAGTCGATGGTCCGCTTCCTCGGAGGCGTGCCCGTACCGATCCCGCTCGTCGAGGAGCGCGGTTTCTCCTTTGACCTCGACCGCCTGCGCGACAGCCTCTCGGACAAAACGAGGATGCTGATCCTCAACTCGCCCCAAAACCCCACCGGCGGCGTGATCCTGGGTGAGGACATCGCCACCATCGCCGAAATGGTCCGGGACCGAGACCTGATCGTGCTCTCCGACGAAATCTACTCGCGCATCTACTACGGGCAGCCGCCCGTGTCGATCACCACTCTGCCCGGAATGCTCGAGAAAACCATCATCCTCGACGGCTTCTCGAAGACTTACTCCATGACCGGATGGCGGCTCGGTTATGGGGTGATGCCTCTCTGGCTGGTGGATGCGGTCAACAAGCTGATGGTGAATTCGAACTCCTGCACCGCGAGCTTCACCCAGCGCGCCGGCATCGTTGCGTTGAACGGGCCGCAACTTGAAGTCGAGCGCATGGTGGCCGAGTTCCGGCGCCGCCGTGACGCCTTCTGCGCGGGCCTTAATCGGCTGCCCGGAGTCCGCTGCGCCTTACCGGGCGGAGCGTTCTATGCGTTCGCGAACATTCGCGGAACCGGCTTCAGTTCCCGCGAGCTGGCCGACCGCCTGCTCGCCGAAGCCGGCGTCGCCTGCCTCAGCGGCGACTCGTTCGGCGCCTTCGGCGAGGGCTACGTCCGCTTCAGCTACGCCAACTCGTACGAGAACCTGATGGAGGCCGTCGAGCGGATCGAGCGCTTCCTCGCGGCGTGAATGCACAGGAGCGCGTTGAGGAACCGCGAGTGTGAACGAGCAGCTTCAGGTCGCGGTTCGTCGCCGATGACGGAAGCGGTCGATCATGCTAGTATATCCGTGACGGATGTATTCGCCAAATCCACTGACGCCGGCGGTGTTCCATATCCTGCTAGCTATTGCCGACGGAGAGAGGCACGGTTACGGGATCATGCAGGAAGTGTCGGTGAGAACTGGCGGGAAGGTCGTTCTGGGACCGGGCACGCTCTACGGAACGATCAACCGCATGTTGGAAGCCGGCTTGATTGAGGAGTCGGGCGAACGGAGTGATCCGGAACTGAACGACGAAAGGCGTCGGTATTATCGGATCACGGGCAAAGGCTGGCGCGCCGCCGTTGCAGAGGCCGAGCGCCTTCAGGGCTTGCTACGCCTGGCGCGTGCCAAGCACCTGTTGCAGCGGCCACGGCCTGTTTGAGGACGATCTGTGAGCTTCTCAGAGAAGATGTATCGTTTTCTGCTCCGGGCGTATCCGCGCGATTACCGCATTCGGTACGCGGAGCCCATGGAGCAATTATTTCGAGACCGCCTGCACGAGGTACACGCGCTCGCGGATCTGGTAGCGCTTTGGGGGCGGACGCTGGCGGACTGGGCGGTTTCGGTGCCGGCGCGCTATTTGGAACGGGTCACACCGCATACGCGCTCCGGTTCGCTGGCGGATCCCGCGCGGCGATGCATTTTCTTTGCGCGTTCTGAAGCGAGTTCGTTTTCGCGCCGCGAGATCACAGTGGAGCATTTGTTACTAGGCGTTTTGCGGGAGGAACCCTCGCTTGTCCCTGGAATGAAGCTGGAAGCCGTGGTGCGCACCATCGAGGCGAACGAACCTGTGGGCCGGCGCGTCCCACCAATGGAGGACTTACGGCTCAGCGAGGAGACCATCCGAGTGGTCGCAGCCGCGAGGGAGATCGCGCGTGCCGCGGGGCGACGGCAGGTCGCGCCGGTAGATCTGGCGACAGGAATTCTGCGCGAAGCGGACACTTTGGCGGCGCGTATTTTGCGTGAACACATTTCCGATCGCGCTTGAAGCCGCTTTTGCCGCCGAGGGCATCGACTAATGCCTCCAGGTCGAGAGCCTCAATCCCTGGTGATTTGATGAGAATTCTAAATTGAAAGTTTAGAATTCTCAAGTACTGGCACTGCCGTCAGACTTCACACCGGAGGGTCCTTCGGGCGCGCTACAGGCCCACTTCCGCCAGCCAGCCGCGCACCAGTTTCAGGTCGCGCTTCATCGCGGTGTACACCTGCTCCCGCGGGATGGTGATCGTCGTCTTGCCGGTGTCCGCGCCGCCCAAGGGATACTCGTAGTGCATCTGGAGCGGGCCCGCGAACTTCCGCTTCGCGATCATCCGGAAGAACTGAGGGAATCGCACCATGCCCTCGCCCACGGGGCACCATTCCGGCGTCCAGTTGCCTTTGGAATCCTTCTCCCACAGAAAATCCTTCACCGCGACGCCGCGCAGATGCGTCTCGGTGACACGCAGGCTGTTTATCCACCCGCCGTAGCCGCCTTCGACCGTCGCGTGCGCGGTGTCATAGTTCACCGAAACTGCATCCGGGTTGAAGTCCTTCAGCAGGATGTAGAGATCCCAGATCGAGGCCCCCACCTGTCCGAGCCCTGAATGGGTGTGGTACATCGCGCAAACCTTGTACTTCTCGTTCAGCGCCGCGAGCTTCGCGACGCGCGGCTTCAGCGCGTCAAGCTGCGCCGGAATCGGGCGGTCCGGCTCGTAGAGGAACCCACCCCAGCGATAGTACCGGACGCCGAGTTCGGCTAGCGTGCGGATCACGCTCTCGGCGTGGGGCGTATCCGCGTCGACGATGCCGCTCGTCACCATCTCAACGGCCAGCCTCCGGGCACGCAGGATCTTCACCAGCCTGGGAAGCTCCTCCTCGGCGCGTTCCGGCTCGATGTGCCCGCCGGGACGCACAGTGAGGTCCACTCCGTCAAAGCCGAGTGTAGCGGCGGTCTCGGCCAGGGCTTCGTCTTTCAGAAACTGCAGGTGCTTGGAAAAGACAGACACCTTGAGCTTTGTCGCTGCCGGCATGGCCCCTCGCCCGCTGGCGAGCGCGGCGCCTCCGGCCATCAGGAAGATGCGGCGCGTCATAGCCCTATAGATTCTCAAAAACCCAAGAAAAAGAACAGCCGCCTCCTCCGGGTTCTTCTTCGGAGAAAGGCGGCTGCTCTGGTACGGTGCCCTTTTGGCGCACCTGACGGCTCAAGCGACGTTTTCCGTGCGACGAGACTCGCCCAGAATGCGCTCCATTTGGTCCTTTAGCCGCAGCTTCATCTTTTTCAGGCGGACTTCCTCCACCTGCTCCTCTTCGGTGAGGTAGTGCCTGTCGGCAAGTTCCTTTAGTTTCTGCTTATATTCGGAGTGCTGGGTGGCCAGACGACGAAATTCTTCGTTTGTCTCTATCAAGTGCGCCTTGAGTTCTTCAAGGGTGTTTCCCATTCGGTGTCTCCCCTGTGAGGTTGTCACGACGAGTCGGATACCGGAGTTCGTAGGCTCGGTGGGTGAACTTCACTTCGCTCATGAAAATCGAATGCGGCGGCCGGTCGCCTACGCTACGGCCGTCACACTTGGACATTAACATGATTGCAACCGCATGACAATCCCGTCTTCCGGAGGATCGATATAGTACCTTTGCCTGATGCCGGCCTCCTGGAATCCGAGCCGGCGGTAAAGCGCCCGGGCGCCCTCGTTCGACTGCCGGACCTCCAGGAAGATCTCCCCGGAACGGCGTGCCATTGCCTCGTGCATCAGGGCTGTCCCCACACCTCCACGCCTCGCCTCCGGAGCCACCGCCAGGTTCAGGATCTCCGTTTCCCCCGGCGCTGTCTGCCGCGCTACCACGAACCCCGCCACACATCCATCGAGCGTCGCCACCAGGCAGTCGTACGGCAGGTAGCTCTCCGGTCTCCACCGCGCCGCCTCCGGCGACGCCGTCTGGATGCGGGCGATCTCCGGCAGATCGGCCTGCGAGGCTGGCCGGATCGCCACATGGCCGAAGGACGGCCGCCGGCCCGTACGGTCCCCCTTCCACGGCCACCAGCGTTTCATGCCCGTCTCCTTGTTCCCTGAAGGATGCTCCATGCGGCCAGCGGAAGCAGGGAGACGGCCACGAGGACCGGCGGGTAGCCGTACCGGTCTATCGTCGCCCCGAGCAGCGGGGAGATCACCGTTTGCATCGCTCCGTAAGCCGACGTAAGCACAGCCATTCCGAAGGCCGCCCGCTCCATCCCGAAGGCGTCCAGGGGCATCGTGTAAAGATTAACGCTCCAGGCTGAAATCGCAAAAAAGCTGAACGCGATCCCAAAAGCGGCCCAGACCGCCGTCGGCATCAGCGGTACCGCCGCCGTCCCCAGCAGCGCCACCGCGCTCACCAGGCACGCCCGCCGCCGCGCCGCGAGCGCTTCCATTCCCGCGTCGATCCACCGCAGCGACAACCAGCCGCCGAACATCCCGCCCGCATACGCGAACAGATACGGCAGCGGCGCCAGCCAGTTCGCCTTTGTCAGCGTCGTGCCGTAGGTTTCCTTGATGTACAGCGTCGTCCAGTTCGTCCAGAGTGTGTAAACGGTCATGCTCAGGAATGTGGCCACGATGAATCCTAGCATCCTTCTGTCGCGCAGCATTCCTGTTGGGCTCACTGGAGCGTTCGACGGCTCAGAAATGGCCGCCGTCTTTCGCGATGCCCACAGCCAGAGTGGAATCCAAATGAAGCCCAGCACTCCGGTGACCACGAACGCGGACCTCCATCCATGCCGCAACGCCACCCACGTTGCCAGCGGCGGAGCGACGATCGCACCGGCGCTCAGGCCGATCTGGCTCAACGCGTTTCCCAGCGCCCGCTCGCGCGCCGGCAGGTAGAGATGCAGCGCTTTTCCCGTCGCAGGCACGCCGGCCGATTCCCCCACGCCAAGCGCCGCCCGGCAAGCGAACAGCCCGCCGATGCTGTTCGCGGCGCCCGTAGCGACGCCCGCCAGGGACCACAGCCCCACTCCGACACAGATGCCACGGTTCAGTCCGAACCGGTCGATCAGCAGCCCCGCCAGAGGAGCGCACACTGCGTAGGTGATCGAGAACGCCGCCAGCACCTGCCCGTATTGGGCGTTCGTCAGGGAGAATTCGTCGCGAAGCAGCGGCGCGAGCGCGGCGAGCACCTGCCGGTCCAGGTAGTTAAGCGCCGCCGACAGGACAAACACGCCCATGACGGCCCAGCGCACCGGGACGCGAAATCTCACTGGGGGAAATCGATCACGGCGGCTTCCCCCGCCGTCCCGAGTTTGGCGTCGGGCTTCGTGAAGTACTCGACCGTGACCCTCCTCGGTGGACGCTGCGGACCGCAGCCCAGGGTCCGGTCTCCGCCCCCCTGGATTACCACCTTTCCGGGATCGCGAATCAGGAGCCGGACCGGCCGCTTGTCCGCGCCCTCAATCACCAATCGCACCCGCCTGCCAAGACAGTCCACCTGCCGGAGCACACCCGTAATCTTCGCGTCCGCTTGCGGGCCTTCCCACCACGGCTCGACCTTCCCGCCGGGTGCGGGCGGAGTGTCTCCGCGGTTGGCCTTGTCGAGAGCCGCCTGAATGGACGCGACCGACTTCTGCTTGAGTTCCTCCAGCTCCCTCCGCTTCTCTTCCTCCTCCCGTTTCTTCTCGGCGGCCTCGAACTCGATCCGCTTGCGATCGATCTCCGCCCGCGCCTCGCGGATCTTGCCGCGCTCCTCGTCTCCCGCCGCCCGCTCGGCCGACGCCCACGCGTCTGCCGCCTCGGGGATCTTTCCCGCTGCCTGGTACGCGAGCGCCAGCGCCTGCCACGCGCCCGCGTCTCGCGGGCTGAGTTTGGCCGCTGTCGCGAGGTACTGAAGTCTCCGCTGCTTGTTCTGTTCGCGCCGCGCCATCAACGCGTACGGTTCAGCCCAACGGGGATTCAGCTTCGCCGCTTTTTCGAGCGCGGCCAATGCCTTCGCATCGTCGGCCTCCAGCCGGCCGTACTCCGCCAACGCTCGTGCGCTTGTCGTTCCCCCCGCCACCGCGGCCCCGAGCGCCTTTCGCGCCTCGTTGGCATCGCCCGCCGCAAGCGCCGCAAGCCCCAGCCCCGCCGCCGCTTCCGCCGAAGCCGGCGTCCGCTTCAGGACGGCCTCGAAGGCGCCTCGCGCCTGTGCGTTCGTTTCGGTCCTCCCCAGGTACAGGTCCGCCAGATAGAGGTCCACCACCGATGCGTCGACGGGTTGCGTCGCAAAATCCTTCAGCGGATTCAGCGTGAGCCCGTTCACCGAAGTGGTGGAGTAACTTGCCGCCCTGATGTACGCGTCCACTTCCTTTTCGATCGCTACCGGAGACTTACCGAATGCGTTACGGTACGCCGGTTCGGGGTCTGCCCCTTGTTCGAGATTGTGGACGAGCACCCGCAGCTTGCCGTAGTAATTCTCCGGGACGGTGAGCATATGCAGCTTCGCCCAATCCCGGGTCCGGTCGGCCTCCTGCGGAGGCTGCCCAATCGTGATGCGCAAACCGTCTGTCTCAAGCGTTGAGAGCAGTTCGACGATGCCACGTTCGATGTCCCTCGGAAGCCGTCCCACGTTTGATTCGAGCAGCGTCCGCGCACAGTCCCGCAACATCGGGCGCGGCAACGGCTGGCGTGCCGCGAGGGCGCCGGTGTAAGCGTCGCGGCCCAGGGAGAGGCCGCCCGCTGAGGCCGGGACCTGCTTGGCTGCTTTGAAAAGCAGAATGCGGATCGGCCATGTGGAGACAACGTCCGTCTTCCCCGTGAGCCGGCCCAGTGCGTGCCGGAATTGCGTCAGTTGCGCCAGCGTGTCCCGGCCCTCGCGCTCGCCCGCGTTTGTAACTACGTGAAATGGGCCGAATCGGTACTCCACCCAGCGGTCCTGTGCGCAAGCGAGCACCGCGAAGATAAGAAGAACAGTCAGCCGGAGCATCCCTGCTAAGAGAATACCGTCTCCACTACATCCGTGGCTGCGCCGTCACGATCAACGCCCGGGTGTGCTCCTTCGTCAGCCCGCGGTAACCGTGCGGCTGCGAGTACGAGCGACCCCTCCAGAACGTAGACGAACTCCGAGCTGTTGTGAAAATGGGGCGTTACCTCTGGGCAGATTTACGGGTTGGCGACTACACGTCCGAATGACGAACTTCCCAGAGCACAGGAGTTGGTGTTTGGGTAGCGACACGTGTTTGTCCGCCGTAGGGGACGTCAGTCACTGACCTGCGTCCTCCAGCCGATCGCCGGACTCTGCATAATATGGAACTGTGGCATTGCCACCTCCAAATCTTGTTAGCATCTGAATTCTGCCTTGATGCTTTTTGTCGAGCCTATCGCAGTGTACGATTGGTAGATTCATGGACCGAAGAAACGGCTCCCGGATCGACTGGCCGGATCCGGCCAGTCGCCCCACATCCTGAGAACGAGGACTTCCATGACCATACTCACCCGATTGCAGCAATGGAAGGAGTCCGGCATCATATCGTCGGAACAGCACACACTGCTGGCAGGCCTCTCGCTTGGAGAACCTTTTTCTATTTTTCTTGAGCTGAATATTCTCCTCTACGCTGGTATTCTTGCGTTCGTCGCCGGCCTCGGCTGGACCGTCAGCACCTGGTCGCAGCAACTGGGCGACGTCGTCGTGCTGACCATCCTCTCCGCAATGCTCGCCGCCTCTTTTTGGTACTGCTTCTCCCGCGCGGCCGCTTGGTCCCCTGGGGAAACGCCGCCGCCCGGTCTGGTCTTCGACTACGTGCTTTACCTCGGCAGCCTCATTTGGTCCGTGGAACTCTCTTACTTTGAGACGCGGTTTCATCTGCTCTCCGGACACTGGGATCTCTATCTGCTGGCGACCGCCGGCCTGTTCTTCTTCCTCGCTTATCGTTTTGACAACCGCTTCGTGTTGTCGCTCGCTTTGTCCGCGCTCGCTGGATGGTTCGGACTCACCATCTCGCACTGGCCGTCACATCAGGACGCAGCGTACCGGCAGTACGCCATTCTTTACAGCCTGATGGTCGGCGGAGGAGGAGCGGCACTTCAGCGCGGCGGCCTGAAACCGCACTTCTTCGGCACCTATCTAAATATCGCGGCCAACGTTCTCTTTTGGGCACTGCTCTCCGGGGTTTTCAATCGCGAGGGCTACGTCGTGTGGCTTCTCTGTCTTCTTACCGCCTGTGGCGCATCTCTCGCCTGGGGTCTGAAGCGCCGGCAGTTTTCCTTCGTCGCTTATGCCGCCGTGTACGGCTACGTGGGTGTCAGCGCGGTTCTCATTCGCGACATGCATGAAGACACTGCTGTCCTAGGCTATTTCGTCTTTACTGGTGTCGCCATGCTCGTTATGCTCGTCCAGATCGCGCGCCGCTTCGGGAGGGAAGGGTGAGAGCCTACAGTGCATCCAGCGAAGAAGCTCGGCGCGCCCGCGATCTGCTGCAGGACTGGTGGGGCGAAGGTCTTCTCACCGTAGAGCAGTACCTGCGCATGGAACAAGAGACCGTTTGTGAGCTCCGCCGCACCAACATTTTCCTGCGACTAGTCCTGTTGCTTTTTACGCTGATTATCCTGGGCGCAGCGGTTGGGCTGTTTTTCGCGTTGTTTTTCTCGCATCCGGGGGAGCAAACCCTTGGTATTTTTCTGCTAATCTTCGCTGCCCTCTCTTATGCGGCAGCGGAAATCGCCGTTACCAAAGCCCAGCTCTATCGCTTCGGGATCGAGGAAGCCCTCGCCGCGTGCTCGGTCGGCTTTCTCTGTGTGGGGATGCAACTCGCGCTTTTTAGCGGTCTGTTCTCTTCCCCCACGCCTGCCCGAACTGGATTTCTGGTTCCCGCTGCTGGCGCCGCCGTTTCGCTCTGGATGTGGCATCGTTTCGGACTCCCCTATGCATCTCTTGGCGCGATGATCTTCGTCGCCTGGCTGCCCAGCTACTGGACATCGTCTCCTTCGGGGCAGCATCTGATCGTCGCGGCTGTCTACTCCGCCGGCGTGGTAATGGTGGCCGCAGTACGCCCCCGCTATCGCTTCACGTATCTCGACAGCGAATATTCGATCGCCGAAGCGCTCCTCTGGCTCGGTATCTACCTGGCTGTCAATCTCCAACTTTCGTCCGTGGACCTGCGCGGGTATTGGTGGAGTGGCTCTCGGTCCACCGCCCAATTCTCAAGGCTGTTCTACTGGGCGACTTGGGTGCTGATCTGGTGCTTGCCCCCCGTCGTGCTCGCACGCGGCCTGCGCCGGAAGGACCGATTCGTCATCGCAGTCGGCGCGCTCGCCGCCATCCTAACGCTGGTCACCAACAAGCCTTATCTTGGCTGGCAGCGGCACACCTGGGATCCCATGCTGCTGGGCGCATTCTTGATCGGTGTCGTGCTCCTCATCCGCCGTTGGCTCGCCAAGGCGCCGGGCGGAATTCACCACGGCTTTACTGCCCAGCGCCTGTCGGGAAAGGACAAACGGTGGATGAACGTCGGGGTTGCCACAATCGGACTCGCATCGCCGAACATCGTGACGCCAAGAGGGCAAACAGGCGGCCCCGACGTCCACTTCGGTGGGGGAGATTCAGGAGGTGGAGGTGCTACCTCCGATTTCTGATGCGCCGGGCAGATCGGTTATCCGGTTGTTGTGGAGTTGGACTTCGCAGACCGGTGGTTCCCGGTAACGGGTTTGGGGAAGTTAGCGCACTCGGACGCGAAACGCCCATCCCGCCCTTTTGGAGGCTGCACTCAGGGCGCGGCGACCAGAAATCTGCCGGCGGGCCGCCGCTAGCACACCGGACTGGGCAAACTCTGCTACTCTTAGGGCACCATGTCAGCCGCTAATGGAGATAAAGCGCGCTTCCACCGCGGACGAAAGAGGACTCTTGCACGGAGGGAGCGCAGCCGCGCGCTGCGCAAGAAACCAGCCGCCCAGCCGCCGGAGCGTCCGAGTGGCGCCACTTCATAGTCCCGCGGCCGAACATCTGGCCAGGGTCTAGGCGGCTCGGTCCGGTCGCCTTCATGGCCCGAGGCCCGCCGCCGCTCTCTCGCTCCGGAGTCTGTTAGACTCCTGCTGGTATGAAAAGATCCGTGGCTTTGTTCTTCTTCCTGCTGTACGTGTGCCCCGCGCAGGTCGTCTTCCAGCGCGCGGATCGTGGCGGCGCCATCATCGAGATCGACGCTTCCCGGAAAGCCGGTTACACAATCCCCCGAACGATCTACGGTACTTTCCTCGAGCCGATCGGCAAGTCCATCTACGGCGGTCTCTGGGCCCAGATCCTCGAGAACCCGAGTTTCGAAGAGAACCTGTGGAACGCCGGCAACATTCGAAGAATGATCGATCGCGAGCCGGCTCTGGAGCGCGCCTCGGCAATCGGTCTGCCCCTGCCGTGGGAGCCTTTCGACCCCGCTCAGGGCTCGCGTTATGAGCCGCGCTGGGGCGATGCCGCCAACTCCTCACGCTCGCTGTTCATCATGGCCCTGCCGGACAAGCAGACCGGCGTTCGACAGGAGGTCTACCTTCCGGTCCATCGGACGTTGCGCTACACCGGTAGTTTCCACGCCCGTCACTTCAGCGGGCCGGCCGAAGTCGGAGTCTCGCTCCGCCGGCGAAACCATCCCGAAACCGTCTTCGCGCGGGCGGCGCTTCAGCTCGCCGGCAGCGCATGGGCACGCTATGAATTCACGCTGGAACTGACTCGCGGACAAGTGGCCGCGCTCGAGCCGGCCGACTTCGTCATCGCATTGCGGGATGAGGGGCGCGCCCTCGTAGACCAGGTCTTCCTGTTTCCCGCCGATCACGTAAACGGCATGGACCCCGATATGATTGCGCTCTCCCGCGCGCTCAAGACGCCGCTGGTGCGCTACGGAGGCAATTTCACCTCTGGTTACCACTGGCGCGACGGCGTCGGTCCTATTGATAGACGTGTCTCCATGCTGAACCAGTCCTGGGGAATGCCCGAGTACAACCACTTTGGCACCGACGAGTTCCTCGAGTTCTGCCGGCTGATCGGCGCCGACCCGCAGATCGCGCTGAACCTCGGCAGCGGCACGCCCGACGAGGCGGCCGAATGGGTCCATTACGTCAATGATCGATGGGGCGACCGCCGCGGCGGCCTGCTTTGGGAGCTCGGTAACGAGCTTTGGGGGACCTTTCAGATCGGCTATCCGACTCTCGAGCGCGTCGCCGGGCGCACCCGCGCCTTCGCCCAGGCCGTCCGCCGCGCCGATCCGCGCGCCCGTCTGATCGCCACCGGCGCCGACCCCGACCACTTTAGCGAATGGAACGCAGCGCAGCTCGGCCTGCCTCCGGGGTCATTCGATTTTCTGGCCACGCACTTCGTCGTGGGCGCCGGCGGAGTTCGCCGAAGCAACCCGTCCTCGGAGTTCGTTACGCTTTCCGCCTTCGCCCTTCCCATCGGCCTGGAGCGCAAGCTGCGCGAGATGAAAGAGCAGATCGACGCCGTCCCAGAGTGGCGCGGGAGAACGAAGATCGCCTTCACCGAGTGGCTCTTTCACGGGCCGGACGAGCGGGTTCCCCGATTCAGCAATATGGGAGGAGCTCTTTGCGCCGCGGGATTCCTGAATTCCTTGATGCGGGTCGCCGGCTTCACGCCGGTTTCCGACATGACCGGTCTCATCGAATTCGGCGGCATCTGGAAGAAGCGTGGCCGGGTCTACGGCGTCCCGGCCTACTGGGCGTTTCGGATGTACTCGAACACGGACGCATCGGTCCCCGTCTCCACCCGGGTGACGGTGGAACACTACGACATCGAGCAGGGCAACAACCGGATTCCCGACATCCGCGACGTGCCTTATCTCGACGTTGTGGCGGCGCTTAACCAAGCCGGAGACCGCCTCACACTCTTCTGCGTGAACCGACACCTGTACCGGGACCTGCCTGCGGCGATCCGGCTTTCCGGCTTCGCCCCGTCCGGCCGCGCCAGTGTCAAGACGCTCGCCGGTACGAGCATCCACCAGCCGAATGACGAGATGCGCCCCGAAGCCGTCCACCCCGTCGACAGCGTCGCCCCCGCCGCCCCCGAGTTCGAATACACCTTCCCGCGCTCGAGCGTGACGGTGCTTGAAATGACCGCCGGCCGATGAAACGGTCTGGAATCTGCGGTCTACACCCGGCTGGCAGTCAGGCAAGCTTCTTTAACCTTTTATTATCTTGAGGCTAACGCCACTGTCTGCTATACTCGGACTGGATGTTCACCCCTCCGCGCGCGCGGACACGGTTGAAACAGACAGGGGACGTGCCCCGAGCGCGAAGTCGTGCCTGCCTCACCCGTTTTCCGCCATAGTCGCCTGGAGGTAGCCATACTCGATTGCCAATGAAAGTAAGTGTCGAGATTAGCCGGGGCATCGAATCACTTTTCGGTACCCATGACGAAAATATCCGCCTGCTCGAAACCGGCCTCAACGTGAGCACGCAGTTGCTGGAAGACTGCCTCGAAATAGAAGGCGAGGAGGCCAACGTTGCTCGCGCCGAGCGCATCCTCGAGGACTACGTGTCCCTCGTCAGGGAAGGACATACCTTTGCCAACGGCGACCTCAACAGCTACCTGCGTGTGGTCACCGAGGACCCCGGCGTGCGGCTCCGCGACCTTGTCCTCAGCGGCCGCCAGCGCAGTTTTGGCAAGAAGGT
>DATIFQ010000455.1:0-2308 GCA_035455185.1 Bryobacteraceae bacterium
CGGATCGGGGCATAATCGATCGATGAGGAAAACGACTCTCGCTCTGACTTCCGTGGGGTTGTCCATCGGGCTGCTGCCGGCGGCCGACGCCCCGAACGCCGAGATCACCAACGGCAGCCTCCGCGTGAAGATCTACCTGCCTGATGCGAAGAACGGATACTATCGCGGCACCCGGTTCGATTGGTCGGGGGTTGTCTACAGCCTCCAGTACAAAGGGCACGACTATTACGGTCCGTGGTTCCAGAAGACCGATCCGAAAGTTCACGACTTCATTTACGAGGTTGCGGACATTATCGCCGGGCCGTGTAGCGCAATCCCCGGTCCGGTCGACGAATTCCGGCCACTCGGATGGGAGGAGGCAAAACCCGGCGGAAGTTTCATCAAAATCGGCATTGGGGCGCTCCGAAGACCGGACGAGAGCAAGTACGACAACTACCGGTTGTACGAGGTCGCAGACCCGGGAAAGTGGACGATCCGGAAACGTCGCGATTCGATTGAGTTCACCCAGACGCTGGCCGATTCGCCTTCGGGCTACGCCTACGTCTACCGGAAAGCCCTTCGGCTGGTGAAGGGCAAGCCGGAGATGGTGCTGGAACACAGCCTGAAGAACACCGGCACAAAGCCGATTCGGACCTCCGTTTACAACCACAACTTTCTCGTCCTCGACGGAAAGCCGCCGGGTCCGGGCGTTGCGATCACCGTTCCGTTCCAGATTCAGACGCGGCGCCCTCCGAACAAAGAGCTCGCCGAAATCCAAGGAAACCGGATCGAGTACCGGAAGACGCTGGTCGGCCGTGACGAGGTGGCGTTTCCCGTGCAGGGCTTCGGCGACAGCGCCACCGACAACGACATTCGCATTGAGGACGGCCGGATCGGCGCCGGCATGAGAATCACCGCAGACCGCCCTCTGTCGAGCGTATATCTGTGGTCCATCCGGTCGGTGATTTCCGTGGAGCCCTTTATCTCCATCGCGATCGAGCCTGGCGGGGAGTTCACCTGGAAAAGCGACTACACCTACTACACTCTTCCGGGGAATACGAAATGAGACGAAGAGAATTCGGCAGGAGATGTGCCGCCGGCATCGCGGGCGTTACGGTTCCCTGGACCACAACCGCACTGCCGGCGCCTCGGGCAAGGAAGAACGCCCTGATGCATGTCGGCGGCGATTACCACAGCGTGGCCGGACCCGGTATCACGTCAAAGGAAAACCTGGAGTACAACCTTCGACACGGTGTCAGACATCTCACGATACTTGCCAGAAAACGCTCTCAAGAAGGTGGCTGGGACCTCGATGAGCTAAAGCGGATGAAGGAAGATTGCGACAAGTACGGCGTCGCCCTTGAAGCGATCCGAATGGACGCGGATTACATTACGCTTCCCAAGGGGCCGGAACGCGACCGGGAGCTTGACGCCATCCTCGGGAACATTCGCAAGGCGTCGCAGGTGGGCGTGAAGATCATTACGTATCACTGGACGGTCATCCCGATCCGGCGAAACAGGAAAACGCCGGGACGGGGAAACTCCGCGTACGCCGGCTTCAAGCTCGAAGGCAATTGGAAGGACCTTCCCTCCGGTAAGTCAGGCAAGGTAAGTTCCGAAGACTACTGGGAGCGAATCACGTACTTTCTCGAGAAAGTAATCCCAACGGCCAGAGAGCACGACGTGAAGATGGCCTGCCATCCGTATGACCCGCCCGGCCTACCGCTCGGCTATCAGGGGGCCGACAACTGGGATTCGCCCTCGGTGTTTGAGGCGATCAAGCGGTACGAATCGATCGTCGACAGCCCGTACAACGGGTTTCAATTGTGTTTGGGAACGGCCGCCGAGGGATTGAAGAAGCCGATTGTGGAGATCCTGCCCATCGTGCAATACCTGGGCGAACGGGGGAAACTTCACCAGATCCACATGCGCAACATCCGCGGCGGACTCCACGACTTCGAGGAAGTTTATCCCGATGAAGGCGAGATGGACTTTTTCAAGGTCATGCGCATTCTTCGGGATACGCAGTTCGCCGGATCGATCTGTCCTGATCACATGCCGCACCATCCCGCCGACGCGGGCAGCCTGCAAGCGTTCGCCTTCGGCTACGGTTACGTCAAAGCGTTGATCCAGGCGGTAAACTCCGAAGTCGGCTAGGCCGTCACGCCCGCGGAAGAAATGGGGACTGACTTCCATTTCGCTGCTGTTGCGAAATGGCTGTCTGTCCCCATTTCTTCGTGAGTCAGTCCCTGGTTTTCTGTTTCCGCGCCAGGTAGAACGTGCGGTAGCCCGGCCGGATGCTCGGATCATTCCTCAACAACGGAGCGGC
>DATIFQ010000456.1:0-5177 GCA_035455185.1 Bryobacteraceae bacterium
TGACGTGAAGACACTCCGCGAGTTCGACGACCGGTTCACCGCGCCGTCGTTCGGGTTCCGCGACGCGGCACATTACTACGGCACCCAGTCGGCGAACCGGCACCTCGACCGAATCCGCATTCCCTCGCTGCTGATCCAGGCTGAGGACGACCCGCTCATCCCTTTCCGCGTCTTCGACCAGCCGGTCGTCCACCGGAACCCGGCCATCCGCCTCCTGGCGACCGCGCACGGCGGCCACATGGGGTTCCTGTCGCGGCACACGCCGCGGTTCTGGGCTGACACAATAATGATGGAATGGTTTTCCGAACAACAGCGGAACAAACAAGCCACCGCTCGCGTCAACTCCTTACGATGAAGAGCGGGGCGTCGTTTGCCGAGTCGGTGTGGGTTGCGACGGGTTCGCTGCGCTCGAGCAAACTCCGTAGTTTTCTTACGCTTCTGGGTATCATTCTGGCTACGACCACCCTTATTGCCGTCATGTCGGTGATCGAAGGAATGGACCGGTACATCGCGAACCAGGTCTCCGACATGGGCGCCGACGGTTTCCGCATCCGCCGCATGGCGATGATCGGCCAATGGGATCCGAAGAAGTATCTGGAGATGCAGCGGCGCAACCCGCAATTGACGGTCGATGAATTCAATTTTCTCAAGGGCAAGGCAACGCTGATCCGGGAAATCGGCATGGAGGCGTTTCGCGGAGTCTCGGTCCGGTTCGGCACCGAGTCGGCGGAAGACGTCGGGATGCGCGGCGTCACCGCCAACATGGGCGTGATCTCGAACGTCCAGACGGCGATGGGCCGCTTCATTACGGACGTCGAGGACCGGAAGCGCGTGAACGTCGTCTTCATTGGCAACGATCTGAGAGAGAAGTTCTTTACCGGTGTGGATCCGGTCGGCAAGACTCTTTCGATCGATGGCCGGCCGTTCGACGTTATCGGAGTGGCAAAGCCGCAGGGGTCCGTGTTCGGACAATCGCGCGACAACTTCGTAATGATCCCGGCAGAGACCTTTTTCAAGATGTACGGTTCCCGCTCGGGTCTCGGGTTCAACGCGCTCGCCATTGACCGGGCTCACTTCAATCAGGCGATGGAGGAAGTTCGAATGTTGCTGAGGGCGTACCGCGGGCTCAAGCCGAACGAAGACGACACCTTCGGGATGTTTGGCTCCGATACGTTGCGAGAGGCGTGGGACCAATTGACAGGGGTGATCGCCGCCACGGCCGTGGCGATCGTCTCGGTCTTCATGGTGGTCGGTGGCGTGGTGATCATGAACATCATGCTGGCGGTGGTGACGGAACGCACACACGAGATCGGCATCCGCAAGTCGGTCGGAGCGCGGCAGAGCGACATCATGAACCAGTTCCTGGTTGAGTCGTCGGTACTCTCGGCCGCGGGCGGCGTCTTCGGCGTCCTGCTGGCGTGGGCGGTGGCGATTGCGGTGCGTGAGATGACGCCGGTCCCGATGGCGATACCGGCGTCCGCCGTGGCCGTCGCCGTAACGCTTTCTGCAGCCGTGGGACTATTCTTCGGCATCTATCCGGCGCGGCGCGCGGCGAAACTCGATCCGATCGCGGCGCTCAGGGCGGAACAATGAGCGGCCAGGAAGTCCTTTCGGCGGTCGGTATGGCTCTGGCCACGATCCGCGAGCACAAGCTGCGGAGCTTGCTGACGGTCCTCGGCGTCATCATCGGAACGGGGACGGTGATTGCAGTGGGTTCGATCATCACCGGCGTGGACGGCGCTATTACCAACATCACACGCAGTTTCGGTCCGAACACCGCATTCGTCTTCAAGTTCAATATCGGCTTCCGTGGACACATCACTCGGGAAGAGTGGATGCGAAAGCCGCTCACGTACGACCACGCTATGGCTATCGCGGAACGCTGTCCCTCCGTGCAGGGGGTGTCGCCCTGGCTGTTCAGTCCGAATACGTTTTCCGGCAGAGGGATCGACCGGGCCCGGTACAAAGGCAACGACATGTACCAGCTCGACTTCGCCGGGACGGAGGAGGGCTACGCCGAGGGCGGCGCGGAGCGAATGAAGTTCGGGCGCTTCTTCACCGACACGGAGGGCCGGCACCGGATGCCGGTGATCGTGATTGGCGAGGATGTGCAGAAAGCATGGTTCCCGAACGTAGACCCGATCGGGAAGTGGATCGAGGTAAACGGGCACATGTTCGAGATCGTAGGCGTCATGGCGCGGCCGTCCTTCTCCTTTCCGGGCCAGGAGGACAGGCGTTTCCTGGTGCCTTACTTCACCATGCGCAAGATGTTTCCGCAAGCCAAGGAACACATGATTGTGGTTGTGGCGAAGGATGGCAAGCTGGCCGCGGCGCTAGATGAAGTGCGTGTCGCACTCCGGCAGGAGCGCCGTGTCCCGTACAACAAGCCCGATGATTTCTGGATCTCGACGGGCGAACAGATGCTCGAGGAGTTCCACAACATCACCGCCATCGTGGCGCTGGTGATGGTCGTGTTGAGTTCCATCGGGCTGCTGGTGGGCGGCATCGGGGTGATGAACATCATGCTGGTCTCAGTCACTGAGCGGACGCGAGAGATCGGAATCCGGAAGGCGGTCGGGGCCAAGCGCAGCGACATCATCGCCCAATTCCTGACGGAGGCGGTCGTACTTACCGCGCTAGGCGGCCTCCTTGGCATGGCGTTCGGCTGGCTGATTTCGCTCGGTTCGAGAATTGTCTTCCCAACGCTTCCGACCTCCGTGCCGCTGTGGGCGGCGGCAATGGGCGTGGTGGTTTCTGTTGGCGTGGGCCTCTTCTTCGGCGTCTGGCCGGCGACCAAGGCCGCCCGTCTCGACCCGGTTGTCGCATTGCGGTACGAGTGACCGGGACTGTTGTTCCGCGTTCCGGCGCTACACTGGGGTTCCCCTTGACACGGCCCGCCGGTTGCGGCGTAATCGAGGTGTTATGGGACGCTGGTTGTGTGTAGTGTTTCTGGCGTCCGCCACCGCGCTCGCGTCAGAGCAGGCCGCTCCGAAGACCGAATCGCCGGATTCGTCTCGTAAAAGGGCGCTGGAAAACGCCCTGCGCGGCATCGAGAAGGGAAAGGACCTTGTCTGGATCAAAGGCCAGGCTTTCGCGGTCGAACCCGAACGTTGCGGCCACATTGTGTTGATGCCCGCTGACCCGGACGTTGATCCGAAAATGGTCATGCCAATCCCGAAAGAGAAAGAGGGCAATTCTTCTTCAAGCCGGATGCCAAAGATCAATACAATGCCTCCTTGCCAGGAGGAACACCGTTAGTCCGGGGCAGGCTGCGGTCAATGATTCGGCCACTGGCGGCGGACCGCGTCGAGGTTGACCGTCGCCTTCCAACGGGTGTCGAAACGCTCCGCGATATCCGGACGAGAACCGAGCAAGGGCCCGAGGCCCAGCCGCTTGTGAGGCCGCTCCATGGAGTTCTCGAAAGCGAGCCGCTCAGCGATGTCCTCCCAGCGATTCGTCAGGCCGCCCGGGTCGAGCAGCACAACGTGATCTCCGCTGACACCAAAGTTCTTCAGGTGCGCGTCGACGGAGAAGACCCCTCGTTGCCATCCTGCCTGCCGGAGATCGAGGAACCGGTTCAACCAGTGCTCCAGCTCGTCGAAACGTCCGGCTCTGGCCAGTTCCGTGAGCCGCTGATGAAGCGTCGCCTCCACGCGTTCGGTTGCTTCGCTGATGATCAGCCAGCCAGGCCATCCTCCAACGGTGACCCGGACGGGCGGGAAGATCACGCGCTCGGGAATCAGGGTTGTGCCGGCGAGGTGTGCCTCCGCAAGCTTTTCTCCGCGCAGGTTTCGGAAGTGGTACGTCCGCCACACTTGGCCGATGTGGGTAGTGAACCAGACGCTCTTCGGTACTGCCGGCACGACGGCCTGCATCAGCAGCCGGACGAACCGGATGGTTTTCGAGGGTTTTTCGAGAAGCCGCCGGCCGAGCTGTCCGGGAAGATGTCGCTCAACGCGGCGCAAGACCTTCCAGAGCACAATGAGCGCAATGATTTCAGAGGGTGATCGCTCCCGCTTCACGACCCAGTGCTCCGAAGCGTAGACGACCTTCCCAAGTCCCTCGCCGAGGCGGCGCAGGCGCCCGCGGGTCAGTTCCACGGGTGCGTGCGGGAGCACGCTCACCGCCGGCGCGGCAGCGTCGCCGGTCGCCTGGGGCCTCAGACCCATCACCTCAACTCTAGCTCGATACCGTTCGGCAGGCTACGGGTGCCCGAAGTCGTTCGCCCGGGGGATGAGATCGAAGTACACGCGGCTCGGGATATTGGTCTGCCAGTGGCCGGCCCACTGAGCGTACCCCACGATGCCGAGGAACAACACCGCAATACCGGCCGCCATGGCCCATGCTGGGATGCGACGGCGCTTTCCGACTTTGAGGTCAAGTGCGCCTGCGGCGGGGCAGACGGCGACGCATTCCAGGCAACCGGTGCATTCCGGAGAGCGGATCGTGATCAGCTTGTCCACCGGCAGCAGCGACGGGCAGGCCTTGGTGCACTTGGCGCAATCGATGCAGGTCACCGGGTCTCGGCGGATGCGCGCCGGGCTGAACCGTGACACCAGGCCCATCAGCGCCCCGTACGGGCAGAGGTAGCGGCACCAGAAGTTCTGAATTAAGATCGACAGGATAGCAATCACACCGATCGTCACCGCTCCCGTGACGCCGAGGAAACGGAAGAAGTTCAGCATCTTGACGTCGGAGATCACCCCGTACGGGCCTTCAAGGAAGCCGCGGATCGCGTCCACGCTCATGCTTCCCACGGCGTACAGGAACAACCCCATCAGGATGTATTTTAGGCTTCGGAGCGCGATGTCGGCCCATCGCGGCAGTTGAAAATTGCGGCGGAAGGTCTGACGGCCGGCCTTCCAGAGGTACTCGGAGATCGTGCCGACCGGGCACAGCCAGCTACAGAACGATTTGCGAAGGAGAAACGAAATCGCCAGGAAGGCGATCAGGATGAACATTCCAGATGGGTGCATCGCCGGAACCTGGCCCGTCAGCGCCCACACCTTCAGGTTCATCAGCGAGGCGATCGGGAGCCAGCCTTCTACACCGGGAGGGCGGGGAACCCGAACCGAGGCGCCCCCGGTCTCGTAATGGCGAACAAAGAGGAAGAACTCCACCCCGATCCAGACGTTCAGAGCAAAGAATGCAAGCTGCACGACGCGCCGCAGTGTCTG
>DATIFQ010000457.1:0-3929 GCA_035455185.1 Bryobacteraceae bacterium
TTCGATCCGCACGGAAGCCGTATTGCTGACGCCGTAACAGAGGATGGCCGTCTGTCCTTCCACAAGCACGGCGGGAGAGGCGTAGAACTGGAGGATCTTCACGCCGCTCCCACTCTCCCGGCTGAAGCCGGGATATGCGGCCCGCTGCTTCTCCTCAATCTGCGCTTGCGTACGACGCTGT
The DNA here is from genome assembly GCA_035455185.1 of Bryobacteraceae bacterium. Lineage (GTDB taxonomy): Bacteria > Acidobacteriota > Terriglobia > Bryobacterales > Bryobacteraceae > JAEHDI01. The sequence continues at coordinate 182 of DATIFQ010000457.1, forward strand.
GCGCGGCTGCGGGAGTAAAACTCCCAGCCCACGTAAGCGAGGGCTAGAAGTAGCGCAATCGAGGTGAACGGCGCAATGCGGCGAAGAAACCGGACCATGACCCAAGATACGAAGCAAGCGACCGGCCAGTTCGGTATTCGGCTAAGTCACGGCGGGTCAAACGTCGAGCGCGGTGATCCAGGAGCGCCGTGTCCGGTATTGGGACGGCGCCGTTCGCTTCAGGTACAGTTCCAAGTATGAGAGCCATCGTCAGCCTCCTCGCCGCCGCCATGTTCACCGTGCCGCTCGCAGCCCAGAAGACCATCGAGATTCGCGGCGCCTACTCCGATCCGAAGCCGTTCTGGAACAAGGGGGCGCGGCTCGATGAGTACGGCGTGAACGCGGTCTTCGTGTACGGCGGCGGAATCACACCGGAGCTCCTCGCGCGGGCGAAGGCGGAGGGAGCCCGCGTCTACTCGGAATTCGCGACCCTGAACGGCCATGGCTACGTCGAGAAGCACCCCGAGGCGTGGCCCATCAACGAGAAGGGTGAGCGCGAGGGGCCGGCAACGTGGTTTCAGGGAGTCTGCCCGACCGAACCGGGCTTCCGCGAGCACCGGCTGAAGCAACTGGCGGACCTGCTCGATAAGCACGACATCGCCGGCGTCTGGATGGACTACTTCCACTGGCACGCCCAGTTCGAGGACCCGAGTCCGATTCTTCCGGAGACCTGTTTCTCGCCGACATGCCTAGCCGCATTCGCGAAGTCAACCGGCGTGAGGATCCCCGACGGCACGACCGCGGAGAAAGCCCGCTGGGTTCTGACGAAGCACGAGAAGAAGTGGCGCGACTGGCGCTGTTCGGTACTGGTGGATTGGGCGCGCGAGTTCCGGAGGGTGATCCGTGAGAAACGACCCGGCGCGCTTCTCGGGCTCTACCACTGCCCGTGGACGGACGACGAGTTTTCGGGCGCCCGCCGCCGCGTTCTCGGCCTCGATTTCGACATGCTGAAGAACGAAGTCGATGCTTTCTCGCCGATGGTCTACCACGGCCGTATGGGCCGTCCGGCGTCGTGGGTGGGCGAGTATGTCGAGTGGTTCTCGAAGCGACTGGGGCTCCGGCGCGGGCAGTCGCCCAAAGTCTGGCCGATCGTGCAGGCGCACAACGAACCCAGCGTGATCCCGGCGGAAGAGTTCGAGCGAGTGATGCGGTTCGGCCTTTCCGGTGCGTCCACCGGCGTGATGATGTTCACCTTCAGTTCAGTGGCCAGCGACCCGGCGAAGATGGAGGTGCTGAAGAAACTGTACACGGGCGGCCGGTAGGCAGGGCGCTGCAAAACCCGCCGGAGATATCGACCATCACAGGCTGAAGCCTGTGCCACCGGCTTACTTGGCGAAGTACGGGTCCGGCTCGGGAATCGCCGCGCCGTCCTTGCGGGGCGAGGAAGCGCCGTAGTTCACCTTCGATGTCGAGTTGTGCAGGACTACCTGACCGCCGCCGACGATGTCATCGAACGCGGCGCGGACGTCCAGTTTGTGGCCGCGGTCCAAGAGCACCGACCGGGTCTCAGCCGGGAGGCGGCCTTCGACCACCACCTCGCATCCGCCGAAGTCGCGCTTGGTGAACCGCGGGGCTTCGAGCGCTGCCTGGATGTTCATATCATGGTCGGCGATGTTCGACACGAACTGGGCGTGCGCCTGCGCCTGGTTCAGTCCGCCCATGATGCCGAACCCGACGTGCATGTCGCCCTTTTCCATGTAGGCCGGGATGATGGTGTGGAACGGCCGCTTGCGCGGAGCGAGCGCGTTGGGATGCTGCCGGTCGAGAACGAACAGGCCGCCGCGGTTATGGAGATGGAATCCCATTCCGTTCACCGGGATGCCCGAGCCGAACGCCAGATAGATGCTCTGGATCAGCGAGACGATGTTGCCATCCCTGTCGACTACTGACAAGTAGATTGTGTCGCCCGGGCCGAACGGCGGCTCGCCGGGGGCCGCCTGGCAGTTAGCCTTCGCCGGATTGATCAGACGGGCACGTTCCGCGGCATACGGTTTCGAGAGCATTCCCGACACGGGGATCTTCGCGAAGCGGGGGTCGCCGACGTAGCGCTGCAAGTCCTGGTAGGCGAGTTTCTGGGCCTCGATCTTGAGGTGAAACGCGTCCGCGCTCAGCGGCTCATGTTCCGACATGGGAAAGGTCTCGAAAATGTTCAGCATCTCGAGCGCGGCGATGCCCTGGCCGTTGGGCGGCAACTCGTAGACCTTCCAGCCGCGATAATCGGTCGAGATCGGATCGATCCACTCGGATTCGAACTCGGAAAAATCCGCAGCCTCGAGCACACCGCCGTTCGCCTCCGAAACGCGCAGGATGGCCTGAGTGATCGGGCCTTTGTAGAAAGCCGCCGCTCCGTTCTTGGCGATCAACTCCAGTGCATTGGCGAGATCGGGATTCCGGAAAACCTGGCCGATCCTCGGCGCGGCGCCTCCGGGAAGGAAAAGGGGGCGGGCGTAGCGCTCCTGAGTGAGCTTGGCCATCTCGCCGTACCAGTTCTGCTGGATCATTTCGGTGACCGGGAATCCGTTCGTGGCGTAGTAAATGGCCGGGCGAAACAGGTCGGCCCATGGCAGCTTGCCGAAACGCTTGTGGAGTTTCTCCCAGCCGTCCACGCAACCGGGCACCGTCACCGATAGGATGCCAAGCTGCGGCATTGTAGTGAGGCCCTTCTTTTCGAGGTAGTCGATCGACAGGTTTTTTGGCGCCCACCCGCTGGCGTTGATCCCGGAAAGTTTGCCGGTCTTTGCGTCGCGGTAGATAGCGAACAGATCGCCGCCGATGCCGCACGACATCGGTTCGACCACCGAGAGCACGGCGTTTGCGGCGATGGCTGCGTCGACCGCGGAGCCACCCCGCGCCAGAATCTGCGCACCGGCCTGCGACGCCAGCGTCTGGCTGGTCGCCACGATTCCCTGCCGCGTGATCACCATGGATCGCGCGTGCGTTCTGCTTGCGGAGCGTGCCTCTCCAGATATCATGACCAGTGCGGCCAACAGGGCCGCAATCTCCCTTTCACGTTTCATGGAGTACTCATTCTACCCTCTACTCCCGGGAAGCTGGAAAGAAAACCTGGGGACACGTCTGCGTACCGTTGCAAGTGGCTCATGGCACGAGGCCACCCCGAAGTGTCCCCGGTTTTCTTCACAGCTTCCCGGAGACGAAATTCCGAGTTCCGCGTTCGGAACTCCCGCTCGACAGGCTGTCCGGAGGGCTGTGCTAGGCTGTAGGGAACTGGACAAGCCTATGAACCGACGGAACTTTTTGTCTGCCTCCGGGGCGATGGTAGGTGCAGTCGCTCTGAACGCCTTTCCCTACCGTCTTTTCGCGAGTCCGGCAAAGAAGCTCGCGAGCGATCAGGTTAAGCTGGGTCCGATGGGAGTCACGGTGAGCCGTCTGGCGATGGGGACCGGCACCAACGGCGTCGGCGGCAGCTCCAACCAGACCCGGAAGTTGGGGCTTCGGGGGGTCGCCGATCTTTTCCGCGCGGCGTATGACCACGGCGTCTATTTCTGGGACTCGGCAGATCAGTACGGGACACATCCGCACCTGAAGACGGCGCTCCAGAGCATCGCGCGAGAGAAGGTGGTCATTCTAACGAAGACGCACGCCTCCACGGAAGCCGAGATGCGGGCCGACCTCGACCGCTTCCGGCGCGAACTCGGAACGGACTACATCGATATCGTACTCCTGCACTGCATGATGGACGCCGACTGGC
>DATIFQ010000458.1:0-19074 GCA_035455185.1 Bryobacteraceae bacterium
AAAGGGCGTTTAGTTTGGAAACAAACAAATGGAGGGGCTGTGTCAGGAAAGAGGCAGTGGCGGAAGCCAGTGGGAGTCGAACCCACCTACGACACGAGGTGCCGCACAACGGGTTTGAAGCCCGCACCCGGCGCCGGCCAAGAATGGCTTCCGGGGGAATTGTAGCGAATGGTAAGATGGAGGGCAAATTCCCCGGTCGTCTAATGGTAGGACAGCGGCCTTTGGAGCCGTGAATCGTGGTTCGAATCCATGCCGGGGAGCCAGTTCTCCAAATCCCGTCCTGACCCGACGATCTCCTTTTCTTTTCTAGAGCTTTCCTGGTTCGAATGCCTCAATATTTCGAACGGTTCGAACAAGGTCGTCCGCAACACTCCGTGTTGCCAGCTGGCGCGTTTGATCAGCACCTGCAGCAGACGCCGCTGCTCTGTGGCGGGTTGCTGCTGGAACAACTGGCACGCCTGGCTCGTTAGCCGCAACGCATCGATAGCCTCATCGACCGGCGCCGGCGCGGCATTCTGGACCTCTTGCATCTTGCGCAACACAGCCTGCTGCTCGCCGCGCCACGCCTCAGCCTGCTTGTCGAAGAACTCTTGGGTAATACGACCGTCGAGTTTATCCATGTACATGGTTTCGATCCGTGCCTGCACTTGGTCGTACCGGGCCTGCAACCGTTTGACGGCTTGTTCGCGGGTGGCTCGCTCCGTCCGATCAGACTCGAGCACAACATCGCTAAGCCAATCGAGTATCGGCTGCGGGATAACGAGCTGTTGCAGAATATTGGCGAACTGGCCGGTGAGGATTTCCTGGCGCGTGTACGGCTCTGGGCATTTGCCTCGGTTGCCGGTACAGTGGTAGTACACGTATCGGCCCTTCTTGATTTCGCCCACAAACGTGCATCCGCAGTGGCCACAATGCACCAGACCCGTGTAGGCGAATTCATGCTTTACCTTCCGCGTTTTGTTCTCGGCACGCGCATCCAGCAGCTCCTGGACCCGCTCCCAACACTCGCGGGTCACGAGCGGCTCGTGCGTGCCCTGGTACACGGCGCCGTCCCATTCGAACTCCCCCATGTACAAGCGGTTGCGCAGAATCCCGTGGACTAAACTCTTGGTGATTCTACGGCCGCGCAGAGTTATGCCCTCGCCGCGAAGCTCGGCGACGAGGGACTTGAGAGAGTACCTGGCCGAGACGAACCGGCGAAACATTTCGCTAACGACGGGCGCGTTCTGTGGGTCGGGGATAATGATCCGCTTGCCGTCGGGACCGTCAGCATTGAGGTATCCCGCTCGAGCGTAGCTGGGGTAGACACCGGAGCGCGCCTTCTCCAACATACCCTTCCGGGTCTCCTCACCGAGGTTGAGAACATAGTTGCGCGCTATTAAGACGTTGAACCCGTGTATCAACTGGTCCGCGGAACCCGAATCGGGACCATTGATGCGGCCTTCTTTGACCAAATGAATGGTGATACCAAGATCGTCCAGGGTGATCCAGTCCTTCAAATTGCGGTAGAGGCGGTCAGTCTTCTCCACCAGGATCGTCCGGCACACGCCCCGATGCCGCTGCAGATAGAGCAGCATCGCCGTGAACTGCGCACGGCCGCTCACCCTGGCCGTTTCGACATCAACGAATTCCTGCGCGATGACAAACCCGCGGCTGGTGGCATACTCCCGCAGGAGGCGAAGTTGCGCTGGGATGCTGAAGCCTTTCTCCTGGTCCTTGTCGGAAACCCGCGCGTACAATACCACTTGGGCAGTTGGCTGCACCGTGCCGCCTCGGGACGATCGCGACATGGTTAAGGTTCTCGCTGGCATGACACCTCCAACAGTGCCAAATTCCTGGCTGGTAAACATTGGTCTTCAGGGTCGGACGTACGGGGATGCCGGGCCGTGGGCCGGTGTGCGGTGCAACCTGACACCCACGCACAAAGAACAGCCTCGGTGGACCGCTGCGCGGCGTCGCACAAGATGCATGGTCTGATCGTCATGGGCGTGGCTTGCGGATACAAACAACATTACCAACTTCGAATTCGTTCGTCTTGGCCTGCCGGTCCCAGGTACGTAAGATGCTGATGAACTCCAGCAGTCTGGCTCGCGCCCGCGCCCATTCGGCATCGGTTAAGGCACGACCACCATGGCGTTCGAGCGCTGCCCGTGCTGCAACCTCTGAGCGTGCTGGATACGTCTCGGAACGTCCGTCAAGGAGGTTGAATTTCTGCGTTGCCATGTCGAAGGTCAGACCGTTGATCCGTCCACCGCCAGCAAGCCTGGCACGTAGGGTCTACTGGTCCCCTCATCTACACAGGCATCGAGAATCAGTTTTCAGGACAGATTTCATGGAGATTTATTTCCTGGATTTCCAGCAACTTAGGATTGTCTGGCGGGATTTCTCTTGGGAGCATAAGCCGCAAAGCGCTTGCGTAGCCTCTGTCCCCATCGGCGGTCCGGCTCCAGGGATCGCCGCACGCTTTCCAGGTGTGTCGGGTCACAGGCGAGCTCATCTGGCACGCCGGATGCCTGGAGGTTGAGACCGTCAAATCGGGCCTCTACGGCTCGGCGCTGATCCGGCGGCAGCTCCAAGTCGCGCTTGCCACGTTCCCAATCAATCTTGGCAATCGCCGCAGATTCGACGGCGTGTGGGTCCTCAAGGCCGGTGGTCTGTGCGGGCGATAGCGGCATCCAGCGCTTACGGTACAGCATCTGGCTGCGTCGATGCTCGCGGGAGAGCGCCGCGCGAATCCTGGCGGATGGATTGGCCACTGTTGCCGGGTCAGCCCGATCGTGCGTAATAACGTGGAGCATGTCCAGGAACTGATCATGCGAGAGGCGGACGTCCTCCGCCATGTAGGCGGCCAGCTCCTGGCTACATATTTCCCGCGCAATCGCCACCAGTTCCGGAAATCCATCCAAAACGGGGTTGTGGTTTTCGCTTAAAGCACGGCGCGAAGAGACTCGCGCCTCGCTGTACTTGGCCTGCGGTGACAAATCTGATCCCCTTTCGTGACAGGCCTGCGCGAATGCCACCATAGCGGCATGAAGTTGTTTCATCTGGTCGGTGTAGGGGCGGCCTCGGAGCTCCACCAGCACTTGAATGGCAACCGTTAGGGCGAACCAGAGCAGCTTGATTTCGCTAGTTGGTAGCTCTCGGGCTGTGCACGCAGCAGTGAGTGCGGCGATCTGGGATGTGATTTCCTCTGCGCTCTGCGGCCACGGGCGTGTGGCGATCAACTCGCGGATCCTGGTCAAGCCGTCTTCGATAGCGTTCTCCCAAAGCAGTTTTTCCGTGGGGCAGAACAAGCGCACCGTGGCGTACTGATCCTCGAAACCAACCAACAGAAGTGGCTGTGGCCCAACCTTCTCCAATCCTCCCAGGACTGCTCGGATGTCATGTTGAAGCCAGCAGCTCTCCAGCCAGCGTTCAAGTTCCTCCGGCGGACATCCGCTCTGCGCGATAAACTCCGACTCCTCGAACATCGAGAACGCCCCTGGCCCGCCGAGGGCGACCGAGAGTCGCTCCTTGTCCTCGTCACTCAATGGAATAGGTATTAGTTTCCCTTCGGTAGCCACGATCCCTCCTCCAATAACCTTTGTCCCCGCGCTACTCCCGATCTGATTGCGGGCGATCAGCATCCACTACACTTGTCTGGACGCGAATTCTCCGCCTGGAGTATCAAACTTGAATCGACAGGCCACGATCAGGACACTGACCGGAACAGACGCGGTGGGCGCGGGGGTCAAACAGACCAGAAACAGGCGGGTATCACGGCGGAAACAGGCCAGCCGGTCCCCCTAGGATCGATCATCCCAGAAGATCTCGGGGCAGCGTCGCCTCTGCTACTTTCGGACGGCCTTCGGCCCCTTTCCTCACAAGAGGAGGACCAGGCGGTGTTACCAGAGAATTTAGGCGGCAACTTGTGCTGATTCAGGTCCGCCTTTAAAGGCAGGGGGAATACCCAAACCCTCACTATCTATAAACGCGGAAAACCCTTCAGCAGTTTTAGAAATCTCTTTTGGCCCCCAGCGCGCGATGCCCCGCCAGCCCGACTTGTGCCGCGATTTGATGCGTGCAGCGGACAACCCAAGGCCAGTTTGCCTAGGTTTCGGGCTTCTCTCAAGCAGTAGGGGACCAGCTGAAGCCGAAAGTGGTGCCCCCTCCTCGCGCACAGACCTCGCGCAGACAGAAATGTCCTCCTGGTCCCCTGCTGCTTGCAGGAGCCCGAAGTCATCGAGGCGGGGGCGTCGCCATCAAGTTCGGGCTACTCGGGGCCGCGATTGCTACCGAGCGCCTGACCCTCAGCAGACACTCCGAGGCCGCGAACACGGCGTTCGTGGCCAACCTGGCGGGGACGGCCGCACTCACGGCCGTCGCCGTCCGGAACTACCGCTTGCGAGGGGCTTAGGGATACCTCCGGGCGAGCGGAGGCGCACGGTGACGCGCACGCCGGTTGTGCTGGCGCGTCGTCTGGCGGAGGCCTGGTGCCGATTCGCCCACCAGGGCATCTACTGGCCCGTCTGCGGGCAGTACCGCTGCAAGGTCTGCCTGCTGACGCACGCGGTCCACTGGCCGTGAAACGTTTGGCGTGCGGAACGTCACTATTGAGATGCTCGCACGCAGCCGCGCCGATCCAATGTGGTCGCCGGTGACGGGTCGGCGCGGTCCTTCTTCTGAAATCTCAACCTGCCCCTGCGTCTTCCCCCAAAAAGTGGCGACTACATTAATAGATGCGCGCCGCCATCTATGCACGGGTCTCCACGGTTGACCAGCACTGCGAGATGCAGCTCCGCGAGCTGCGCGAGTACTGCCAGCGCCGGGGCTGGACGATCGCCGGAGAGTACGTGGACGCCGGCTGGAGCGGTGCCAAGGCCAGCCGGCCCGAACTGGACCGCATCATGCGGGACGCCGCAGCGCATAGGTGCGACGCCGTGCTGGTCTGGAAATTGGATCGTTTCGGCCGCAGTGTTCTGAATCTCTCCGAACAGCTTCAGCGCCTCAGTTCGCACGCGATACGGTTCCTCGCCATCAGCCAGGCGATCGACACCGACCAGTCGAATCCAACGAGCCGGCTCCTGCTGCACATGCTAGCGGCGGTGGCGGAATTCGAGCGCGAACTCATCAAGGAGCGGGTGAAGGCGGGCATGGCCGCGGCGAAGCACAGGGGCACCCGCATCGGCCGGCCAACGGTTGCACTCGACCAGAGGCGAGCCCGGAAGCTGCACAAATCGGGCTTCTCGCAGCGCGCGATCGCGGAGGCGCTGGGAGTAGGAAAAGGCACGATCGCGCGACTTCTGGCAGCCTAAAAAACGGTCAAAAACAGTGGTCCAAAACCCTCTCTCGCCGTTGCCGGTTTCACGGCTCTAAATCGTTGATTTCAGGATAGGGGATTTTTTCGGGCTTACGGTCCAAAACCTACACCTTTTGGGCCAAGGCGGGGCGGGACTTAAATTCACGGAAGGCCCGGAAACATTGGGGTTGGAGCGCATTTCGGTGTTGCGGCGACACTGCATTCCAGTTACGTCACAACTTCGGACGAGGGCCTTTTCGTGCGTCTTGAGGCCGCCAGCGGCCCCCGTTTCGTGCAACATAAGTCTACACCCGAAGGGGGGTCGAGAAAATTGTTGATGTGTGTGCGACGCGCGCCCTCGTGCGCCGCTCGTTGAACGCCTGCTACGCCCGCTGCGTCGCGCCGCGGAGACCTCTACCCCCCGGCCCCCAGGGCGCCGCCTCGGCCCGGGCGTGGTGGAGTAAGGGAAAGGGTCTTCCACACGGAGATCCGCCCCAAGACCATCCAACCGGCATCGCGCATCATCCCGGGTCGGCTTCCTTTTGTGGTATCACTCCAGTGATACGGCATGTCGGAAGCACATCTGAAGGCAGAGATTGAACGTCTCCGAGCGGAGAACGAAGCGCTCCGCAAGTCGCCCTCTCGGGGGCAAGTCACGCTGAAGGTCAGTGAGAAGGGTGCTGTGTCGGTCTACGGGCTGGGCAGGTTTCCAGTGACCCTCTACAAGGAGCAGTGGGAAAAGCTGCTGGCGATGGCTGATTCGATTCGGACGTTCATTGCCGAAAACGACCATCTCCTCAAAAAGAAGGAGTAGGCCCACCGCCGCCAGCATGGAACCGACGCCACTCCGAACGATCGAGGCCGTCCTCGACGAGTTCCTCACCGAGCAGCGCAGCTGCCTTTCCCCCAAGCGAGCGACTGATTACGAGGACATCATTGAGCTGCTCAAGCGGTTCCTGAACGGATACTGGCCGGGCCACGACCAGGCTGAATATGACCGCACCACTGCCGCCGGCGGCTCTTTCTGCACGTCATTCGGCCCCGAGGAGATGCTGGAAGCCTACGGCGAGTTCCTGGGCTACTACATGACTCATAAGGTCATCGCCGGCAAGGAGACCCTGAGGCTGGCGGGAACGGTGACCAAGAAACTGGCTGCCTGGCTCGCGGAGAAGGAGTACGTCGAAGACGTCGAGGAAGCGCACGAGCGGGCGAAGGAAGCGGTGAGGGAACTGCCAGTGGCCACTGACGCACTGGGGATCCTTCGCAACCATGTGGAGAAACAGCCACCGCGAAAGTGCTCGGAGGAAATTCAGGATCATTTCACCGTTGCTCATGTGCAGCCCGGAAGACTGTGGCTCACCCCGCTCACCGAGCGCCCGGACATCATCGGTCCGATTCCGATTCCGGAAGAGGCGAGCCGCCTGTTGCAGGAACACTGGGATATTAGCGGGTCAGTCGGCCGGACTCGTCAAGGGTGGGTGCTGCTTGAGGTGTGGAACATCTCACCGTGACGCAGGTGCAACGGGAAAGCGTCACCCACACCTCGAAGCTCTCTCCACAGCCGCCGCTGCTTGCTCCCGTCCCGCGAACATAAGTCCACACCAGATCGGGGGGTCGAAAAAATTGTTGAGATGCGAAGCCGCTAGGACCGGGCGAAGCCCGGAAACCTTGGGAGGCAACCTTGTTTTTCTCGACCTTGGCCAACAACGCTGGGCCGTCTATGCCCACCTTCAGCCCGGCTCGCTCCGGGTCAAACAAGGCGACAGTGTGCGGCGGGGCGACGTAATCGCGCGCCTTGGCAACTCAGCCTCCTACTCAGCCCACCTGCACTTCCACATCGTGGATGGACCGGATCCCTTCAGTTCTGAAGGTGTGCCCTTCGTCTTCGACGAGTTCACGCACGAAGGCACGGTGCATCGGGATGAGATGCCGGCAGGAGGCTGGACGATTCGCTTCGTGGAACGCCAGGTCGAACCCAACTCTGAATTTAGGCGCTTACCCGCGAGCAACGCCGTAGGGTAGACCTACGAACTTCTGCTCCAGAACGGCCGGCCACTCGGAGACTATCGGCCACAGTTTTCAACCACACGATCCCAAAGTCGGCAAGCCGCACATGGGGCCTTCGCTCCTTCGGGCAGCATTCATTCCGCGAACAAAAGTCCACACTCGATTGGGGGTCGGAAAAATACCAGGGTGCTCTGGATTTGCATCCTCTGCAGTCTCGTGTTGCTCTGGTTGTACAGAAAAGTGAAAGTCAGTCCAGTGATCGCGATGACGATCTCAACGGTAACCTTGACCCGGCCCCACCAGTCCTTCTCTCCAGTTTTCTGGACGCCTTTGCCACTGCTTCCAAGTGAACCTTCTGGTTACCCCGCGAGTGCCGATTTCTCAAGATCCTTCATCCCGAGCGACTCCACTAGCCCACGGATGGCCATCTCTGCATCTTGCCGGTGAACGAAGCGTTAAACTGCCCGGATGAGGAGAGAGAAGATGCGACATATTCTGAGTGTGTTGTTCGCAGCAGCCCTATTGCCGGTGACCGCCGCGGAGCCGCCCGGCTTCGTGTTTTGGAAGAGCACCGATCTGAAATCGTACACGGAAAAACTGGCGCCGAAGGTGAATGAGAAGAAGTTCGCCAACGAGCAGATTGCCTCCTGGGGAAACCACTCGGCGATGATGGTTTACCGCAAGGGAGACGGCGAAGCCGAGGTGCACGAGAAGACCGTGGACGTGTTCGTGGTTCAGGAGGGCCGCGGCACGCTCGTGATCGGCGGGAAAGTCGTGGGTGGAAAGCAGACCGGTCCCGGTGAAATCCGGGGCGCCTCGATTCAGGGCGGTGTAAACAAACCGCTCGCGCCTGGCGATGTCGTTCACATTCCGGCGAACATCGCGCATCAAGTCCTTGTCGCTCCGGGCGCCGAGATCACTTACTTGATCCTCAAGGTCAATATGTAGCGGTGGGCAGCGCCCTTGCTGCTATCAAGGAGGTCGAGGTAGTTGGCGCCGCCGTCGTGCCTACCGAAGGTGACCAACGGGCACCAAGTAGAGGACGGCGTGATCTCTGGGGACGGGGATTGCCTTCTGTAACTGGGGGTCGTCGAACGCCCCAACCGGCACGCCACCCAGATTCAACGCCACCGCCTGAAGCAGGAGGTTTTGTGCCGCGTGTCCGATTTCGATGTGCACATAGCGTGGGGCGCGCGCCTCCCCATATCTTTGTGCCGTGCGTGCACTGACCGCAGTGAACAAAAAGACCGCGGCGGCGTCGGCGATCGGTTTCTGTCCGAGTGCCGCCTTAGAAATGATCGTTCGCAGATCGGCTTCGGCCAGCCGTTGCAGTTTATGGCCGCGCGGCTCGTAGTGGAAGAAACCATCTCGGGTGGCAACGTAGAGTTCCAGTGGGTAAAGTGCCCCGGCTGAGGGAGCCGTCCGCCTGCTCCCACCGTGGGTTATCCCTTGAGCTGCCCACAGCAGTTGCGAGAGCTCCTGTTGGTCCAAGGCCCGGTTCGCAAACTCACGCACCGACACTCGACGGGCGAGTGCCTCCTGAAGCGGCATGCCGCCTGCACAGGCCGGAGCTGGGAGGGCCACCTGGTTTCCCGTTCTGGCCGAACGTTTCGGTTCCTCCCCGCAGGCGATCGATACCATCGCCACAAGTAGCCAAAGGGCGGTTGCCAGGAATCTGTCGTTAGTCATGCTTTTGCCCCGGATGTAGCGTATCCGGCCTGTGTGAGCGCAGTCAATGCCTGACATGTCGTCCAAGTGGATGTGGACAAGGCGAACACCTCGATTAAGAGCGTCGACGCCGGCCTGTCCAGCATTGAGCAGACGGCCGCCCGGGCCTCTTACCCAGGTTGGCGTTACGGAGCATCTCCCCCATTCGCTCACGCTCGTCTATGGGCCGGCGCTCGCCGAGGGTGGAGGCGCGGTAAAGCTCGATGACCTGATCCATGTCGAGGTTGTTTCCGGTGCGATAGGTGATCATGGAGTGAAGCCGAGGCTTCCTCCACTTTACTTCGGCCGGCGTCCTCCGGCTTCAGCAGTGCAGGTACGGGCTCTGCTCGGTGGCGACCGCTCGAGCAGCCGTGCGGAACGCACTACGCGCCCGCGCCGGCGGATCAGCGCCGCCGGCCGGAAGCGGATCGCTGAAGCGGCTCGGAAACGCGGGGCACAGGCGAGGGCGAAGAAAGCGTCGAGCGCTGCCTAATAGCGTGCGGGGCCAGCGAAGCCGGCTCGACGACCGGCCGCGAGCGCGCCCTATGTCGTGTCCTCCACCGAGGCGCTCCGCATCCTGTCGAAGGCCAGCCGTGAATTGATGCGTAACTACATCCGCGAAAACAACCAGACCCCGCGCCTTTCTACTGGGTAGCGACTGCCAACACCATCGTTCGCAAGGTCAGGAAGTATAAACGAACTCCAGAAACAGGAGACTAGGCGTCCGCTTCCTCGCGGCCGCGCAGGGTGGCGTTGCGGATCAGCGGTTTTGCCCAGAACCCAACGCTCAGTACCCAGCCCAGCGAGAGATAGAGCACCAGCATCCCCGCCCGCAGGCCCAGTAGGTCCCCAAGGTGGCCGATCACGGGTGGAAAAGCCGCCCCGCCCACGATGGCCGTGCAGAGGATGCCGGCGAAAACTCCGTGGGAGTGATCGAGCGAGTTCAGCCCCAGCGAGATCATGATGGGCCACATCACCGAAAGGAAGAGCCCGCTCACTGGGAAAGCCACCAGGGAGACGGACGCCGGTCCGGCGATCGCGGCTGTGAAGGCGGCCGTGGCGCCCAGCGTGGTGCCGATCAGCACGGCGCGGCTGTCGAACAGCTTGAGCAGGGCCCCTCCCGCTAGGCACCCCAGCGTGAGGCTGCCCCAGAACCAGGAGACCGCCAGCGCGCCCGTGGTGCGGGGGTCGAAGCGATGATACGTGAACAGGAACTGGGAGATCCAGTTCGCCAGGCCCTGTTCCAGCCCCACGTACAGGAACATGGTCGCGAAGTAGAGCCACACCAGCGGCAGGCCTAGCAGCCGCCGGTAGTTCGCCCACGCGCCGGCGCCCTCTTCCCCATGGATCCGCCGGGGCAGCCGCACCGCCGCCGTAACGGCCAGCACCACCAGGCCCGCGGGCGCCATCACCCAGAAGATCGCGATCCACGGCAGTCCGGCCGGGGTGAGCGCCCGGAGCGGGTCCAGCCAGAAGCTTCCCCCACTCTCCTGCCCTACCCGCAGCACCAAGTAGGAATAGAGCAACGGGCCCAGGAACGACCCCGTCCCGAACGTGAACTGCGCCAGGGCCGAATTGAATGCGTAGTGCTCCTCGCCGCCCGCGATGCGCAGCAGGGGGTTGATGACCACCTGGAGGGCGGCCGCCCCTGTCCCCACCACGAGAAACGAGGCCAGCGCTGTCGCGTAAGTCGGCCGTAGTGGCAGCAGTAACGCCCCGGCCACTTCCAGGACCAGGGCGCCGATCACCACCGTCTTTACGGAGGTCCGCTCCATGACGATCCCGGCGGGAATGGAAACCAGCCCGTAAGCCAGGAAGAAGACGAACGGCAGCAGTCCCGCTGCCGCCAGGCTGACGCGGAAACCGCGGATGATTTCCGGGATGAGCGGCCCCATGATGTTCGTCAGGATCGAAATCAGGAAGAACACCAGGAAGACCAGCCAGGTGAGCTTCCGGCTGCGGCCGCCTTCGCCCGACGCAGTCAAAGGGTCCCTCCGAGGCGACGCATGACTTCCAGGCAGGCGCGGGTGGCGTGATAGGGTCCCCGCCACGGACCGGCCTTGGTGGCGTCGATGGTCCCGTCGGGCTCGATGGCCGCAAACCAGTCGCCGTACTCGTGGTCGGTGAACACGTCCAGGACGTAAGCGGACTGGCGCTCGAAGGCCTCCCTGTACCGGGCGTCGCCCGCCAGTTGCCAGGCGTTCAGCGTGCCCACCAGGGCTTCGGCCTGCTGCCACCACTCCTTGCGCCGGCAGTCCGCCGGGCCGGCGGCTGGGCCTTCGAGATACAGGCCCCCGTTTTCGTGGTCGAAGCCGTCGCGCAGGGCGTGGTCCACCAGGGACAGGGCGGCGCGCCGCACCAGCGGGTCCTGCGGCCTGCCGAGCAGTTGCGCGGCATCGGTCATGAGCCAGCTGGCTTCCATGTCCAGGCCGTACAGGCAGCGCAGGGCATCGCCGTTCCAGTCCTCGGGTTCCCACTTTTCGTTGAAGTACAGGCGGCAGTATCCCTGGCGCGGATCCACCACCCGGGCGGCGAAGATCTCCAGCAGTTCCTCCAGGCGCTCTGCGGCGGCGCGGTCGCCGGTGACGTCGTAAAGCGTGGCGAAGGCTTCCAGCAGGCCCAGGTGCCAGTCCGACGATTTGCGGCCGTGCGAATCGGCCAGCACGGGGTGGACGTCATCTACGGGCGCCACGCAGGCCGTGACCGAGACACGCGGGCCGCTCCGGTACTCCAGGATCGGCTGCCAGTTTTGCGTGAACGCGACCCGGTAGCCGCTGTGGGCGCCGTCGTGCGCGTGGCGGTCCATCAGCCGGAACAGGTCCAGCGCCTCCTCCAGCGCGCCGTCGTCGCAAAATGCCTGGCCGTATGCGGCCAGAGCTTCGAGCACGTAGGCCATGGGATTGAGCAGCTTCATCCCGTCGAGCAGGTTGCCCTCGCGGTCCACGAGCCAGTAGTAGCCGCTGTGTTCGGGATCCCGCATCTTGCGGCGCAGGAAGTCGAGCACCCAGGCCGCGGCGTCCGCGCAGGCGGGCGTGGGATAACGGCGGTAGATCTGGCACAAAGCCCACAAAAGACGCCCCTGCTGGGCCACCGACTTGGTGCCGGGGCCGGCGGGGCGCCCTTGCCGGCCGAGCCAGCCCATGGCTCCCCCGTACTGTCGGTCGATCCCGTAGTCCAGCCAGAACCTGAGAATCCCGTCCAGGAGATTCCCGCGGAATTCCGCCATCCAGTCGCGCCTCGTCATGCCTCCTCCTTGCCAGGTCCCACGGGAAACTAGTTTAGTATCCGTACGGACTCGTCAGAGCCGGGAACACTCAGAAAAAAGGACAAGTTCCTTGCACCAATGCTACGGTCTGGCAGAGGCCCCGGTTCAACAACACCACGGCGCACACTGGGCGGTAGATGTAGAGTGCTTTGTGATTGAACACAAGAGTCTCCTCACGCTCGTCACCGAGACAACTCAGGTGCTGCACCTGTTCCTCGGGACAGAGATCCTTACCAAGGCACACCAACTCCTTTGTGCTGGCTTTCCAATGCGAGAAGCCTAGCAGCCACTTCTGGAAGCGAGTCCGCACTCCCGACCAGAGCGCTTATCGCCTCCATTGCCGCCACATGGAAGCCAGTTCGTTTGGACGGTCAAAATATCAAAGGATAGCGGATCGGTATACACTGAACTGTGCTGGGGGCCAGAATGGAATGCTCATCAGGCTCGGCAGAAATTGCTGGGTCGCAGGAGGAGGGCGTAATGACACTTTCACGTTCGGTCAAAATGTTTCCTCTGTACACGGTGGTTGTGGTGGGGGCAACGTGCCTGGTGGGCGCGGCTGTCGCTCAGGGACCAGCGGAAGACAATCTGCCATTCACATTAAACGGCAAGACGTGGGTCAGCAAAAAGGCGTTCATTGACAGTGGAGGCCGATGTGCAACCCGAAACGTCGATTCGATCGAAGCAGACCAGATCGAGGCCGCGCTAGCACGATTCCTTGCCGCCGCCGGTCAAGGTTCTTCCACGAAGCCGGGAAAGCCCGGCGGAGGCCCACCACCACCGGTGACCTCGGTAGTCGTTTCGGTCTATTTCCACGTGATCAATAATGGACCCGGGATCGAAAACGGCGATGTGCCTCAATCTCAGGTCGAGGGCCAGATTGCCGTCTTGAATGCTGCTTACGCCGCCGAAGGCTTCTCCTTCAGCCTGGTCTCGACTGATCGTACGACAAATTCCGCCTGGTACAACATGACGCCGGGGTCGCAGGCGGAGCGACAGGCGAAGGCGGCGTTACGCGTGGGCGGAGCGGATGCGTTGAACATTTACACTGCCAATCTGGGTAGTAATCTATTGGGCTGGTCAACGTTCCCATGGGGCTATGCCGGCGATCCGACCGATGACGGTGTCGTGATCCTTTATTCGTCTCTCCCTGGCGGCACAGCTGTACCATATAACGAAGGAGACACGGCAACCCACGAAATCGGGCACTGGGCGGGGCTCTATCACACGTTTCAGGGCGGATGCAACACGAAGAAGGGCGGTGACCTGATCGCCGATACGCCTGCGGAACGGTCTCCCGCTTACGGCTGCCCCACCGGCCGCGACTCATGTAAGGCAGATCCCGGACTTGACCCGATCTACAATTTCATGGATTACACAGACGACGCCTGCATGTTTGAGTTCACGACAGATCAGGGAACTCGGATGGGGGCCATGTGGACCCAGTACCGGCAACCCTAGTTCTGTGACTCGAGCGGCGGCAGCCAGTCGATGGTGAGCTGCGGGCGGCCGTCGGCTTTACACTCCCAGACGGTCGCGCGCACCCCGGGCCGGACCCGGCCCTTTGTGGACTCAATCGCCTTCCAGTCGCCAGGCTGGAATGTATTCGAACGCAGTAGAAACCTGCCCGCCGGGTTCTCACCTTCTGCAAAACGCAGCGTAAATTCCTCGTCCGTGTCCCAGTCTGTGCGGATGCGGATTTGAAGTTGCTCCTCACTGCGACTGTACGAGGTCAACTTTCCGGTGTACGAGGTGAGGTGGTCTCTCGGGCACTCAACCGCTCGGGGAGGACGCTGGCGGCCCCCACCGCGGTTTTGGGGCTTGCTTGAAGTCTGCCCGTAGGCGCCAGTAAACACTAAAGCAAGAGACAGGATCGCTCTCAGCATAACTGCCCCCGCTCCTCTACCCATTCTAGCTCGGACTTCTCTCGGCAATCTGACAGTACCCCCGACACTGCAAATTTTGAGGACTGTTGCGTAGGCAAATGGCTGTCCGATTTCGACACCCGCCGCACCAGCACGGCGTTTTGTAGTGCTCCGTTAAACGGCCAACGCGTGAAGGGCACAGAAAACTGGAGGCATGGCAGACGTCAGTGGTGCGCACTCTGAACCGCCTGCTCCGACCGGACGAGTGGGGCTTCGAGAGCTCTCTTGGCTGAAGGCTCCTGTTGGAATGTCCGAATTCGGATGCAAGTGTTTTGCGGGCAAGGTCGAGACTGATTCTCCTTCGCGAAGGGAGTTGGAGCTTCAGGAATGCTTTCCGTCCAGTGCCCACGAGCCGCAATCGACCAGGAACGCCTTCGCTTTGGCCGCGGACTATCCGAACCGAAACTTCCTGCAAGCTGCCAGCGGCTTGGATTTGCGGCGACGTCTTTCGTCTTCGAGTTCTCTGGCCGCCTGCTCATGGACTCCAGGTCGAAGTAGATCATCTCATCCAGGATTTCGTTGACACGTTCTGTACCCTCTCTCCGCTGCTTGGCCGAACCAAGAGAGGGCTGCCGTAGAAAGAGTGCGCTTCGGAGGATCAAGACTTGAATGCTTGTGATAGACTCATCAACTCGACGAGTAACGGCGATGCGGAACGCGGTGAAGCGCAACTTCATTCTTCAACAGGGGTTCGAGAACCCTGCTCCTGCGCTCTGCCCGCTCCAGTATTCTGCGCTTCTATTTCAGCCCCGAATCGTGTTCATCTGGGTCGTTGCCGGAGTCCTGTTCCAGTCCCCAGCCGTCTTCGCGGCCCTCTGCGCTGTTCTGTGGTGGAGTGCTCTGTTTCCGAAACTGAATCCGTTCGATGCGCTGTACAACCGGACCATCGGCAGCCGGCCGGGGGCGTTTCGCGTTGGCCCCGCCCCGGCGCCCAGACGCTTCGCGCAAACGATGGCCGGAGCCTTCGCGCTAACCAGCGCGCTGCTGATTCACGCCGGGTTCCGTCTTGCGGCATACGTAGTTGAGGCGATTTTTTCGGCAGCCGTGTTGGCGCTCGCAATCGGGGGCTTTTGCCTCGGCTCGTTCGTCTATCACCTGCTCCGCGGACATGGGAGGTTCGCCCGTCAGACCCTCCCGTGGGCAAGCTAGTGATCCTCCGGGAGCTGGCGGCACACCCCGCCGAGTGGATGCCCTGGAACTACCGCCAGACATTGCCGCGCATGTGAAGTAAGATGAACCCTCCTGGCCGAAAAGGATCGACGGCGGCCATGGTTGAGTGAACACTCCGAAATGGTCGCCAAACGGCCCTTTGCAGAGCCAAAATCGGGTAACGTTTTTGGCCGGGAACGCATTGGCGACTGGCACGACCGGGCACCACAGGGCCACTGTCTCTGACGTAATTTCTGCGCGCCCCGAAAGCTCCCGGTTGGCTTCGGTAACGTCCTCCCCTGGGAGCAGCGGAGGAGCAACGCCTTATCGCGGGTCCCTTCCCCTGGGCTTCCGGACTAACCGGACATCCGCCTTGGTGGTCCAAAACCCACGCTTTTGGACCATCAGTCCCTGATGCGCCCGCTGAAGCCGAAAGTGGTGTTCCTATCGCGAGCCTCAAGGCGCACGATGACGAACGTGGGGCGGTTCAGCCTCTGCCGGGAACAACTGGCGACCCCACCGCGTCTTATCTGAACGAGGCAAGACGCCGGCATGCCATCCCTGCTCGAGGATATCCGCTACTCCGTCCGGACACTCTGGAAGAAGCCCGCGACCGCCGCGGTGGTGTTCTTCACCCTGCTCGTGGGCATTGTGTTGAATACATCCGTCTTCAGCATCTGCAACGTGCTGTGGTTCCGTCCCCTCCCCTTCAAGAACCCCGACCAGCTTGTCGTGCTGCTTCAAGGCAATCCGCGCCAGGGCTCGGAACGGCTCTGCTCGCAGCGCGATTTCGACTTTTTGCGGCAGCATGCCCGGACGGTCGAGGCGCTCTCCGCAGCAGGCCCGCGAGGCTTCAACCTGTCTTCGGGCTGGCCGGGGGGACCGGAGCCCCGCGACGCCTCGGGAGCCGCGGTGACAGACGGCTTCATTGAGACCCTCGGGTTTCGTCCCATCGCGGGACGCCTTTTCACGACGGCCGACTTTCAAGCCGGAGCGCCGCAGGTGGTTCTGATCAGCGAGCGCCTCTGGAGAACCTGGTTGGCCGGGGCGGACGTGGTTGGCTCGCAGGTTTCCGTGGACCGGGAGAAGGCAACCATCGTTGGGATCCTGCCCCGCAACTTCCGCTTTCTCACCGGTGGATACGACGTGGTGACGCCGTTGACTCAGGGACGCACCCAGCGAGAGGTCGAGGCCAATAACCTCATTGTGCTGGCCAGGATGCGCCCGCAGCAGGCGCCCCCCGCTATGCAAGCTGAGATGACTGCGCTAATGCGGGAACGGTTGACGGGGGAGGCCGGCTGGGGCTTGCGCGTCTTCCGGCTCCGCGACCAGTACATGCGCGAAGCTCGCATCCTCTACCCCGTCCTCCTGGCGGCAGCCTGGCTGATTCTGCTGATCGTGTGCGCCAATATCTCGAACCTATTGCTGGCGCGCTCTGCGGCGCGCAGGAAGGAGATGGCGTTGCGCCTCTCGCTGGGTGCGCCGCGTTCGGAGCCGGCGCGGCTGGTCCTGGTCGAGGGTGTGCTGCTGGCTGTGCTGGCCGGCGCCGCGGCGTTGCCGGTCTGCCTGTGGATCCGTAATGCGCTCGTTGCGGCCGTACCGGACATGGCGGAGATCGTTGTGGACTGGCGAGTTATGGGGTTCACCTTGCTGGCTGCGCTGCTGGCCGGGCTGGTCTTCGCCATCGGACCCGCCCTTTCGGTCTTGCGAATCGACGTCAACGCTGCGCTGAAGGAGGAAGGCGCCGGCGTTTCCCGGCGCTCCGCTTTCAGGCTGCGCCGGGCCCTGGTCGCCGGGGAGATGGCCGTCGCGATGGTTATGCTGACGGGTACCGGACTGCTCCTGAGGGCCGTGGCGGGAATGTTGACCGTGGATGCCGGCTTCCGTAGTGCGGGCACGCTGGTGGCCAGAGCGAATCTTCCTCCCGCGGTGTACCCCGACACCGCGCATCGCGCGGCCGCCTTAACCCGCCTGAGCGATGCGGTGCGCGCGATGCCCGGAGTGGACTCCGTAGCGGTCGTCAGTTCCACGCCAATGCAGGGAGAGATCCGCCGGTTGCGCTTGGAAGTGGCAGACCGCCCGGCTCCCCCCGAAGGGGAGACGATCCGAGCGGCGTTGACATCCGCGGGCCCCGGCTACTTCCGGACTGCGGGCGTGCCCCTCGTCAGGGGCCGGGAATTTACGGAACAGGATGACGCCGGCGGTCCGGGTGTCGCGATTTTGAACCGGACGCTGGTGAAGGCGCTGTGGGGCGAGGGCGCCAACGTCCTCGGACAGCGGTTACGCACCGATCCCAAGGACGACTGGCTGGCAGTGGTTGGTGTCGTGGGCGACACACGGCAAGACCTGATGCGCGAGCCATTCCCGGAAGTCTACGTTCCCTACCGGCGAATCTGCCCACCCTCCGCAACGCTGGTGGTGGGGACCAGGCTGCCGCCTGAAGCGCTCGCGGGCCCGGTCCGTGCGGCGCTGCGGGCGTTGGACCCGGAGCTCCCCTTCTCCGGTTTGCGGTCCCTCGAAGACCTGCGGCGGGACTACATCCCCCCCGTCTATACCATCATGCTGGCCGCCTTCAGTCTACTGGCTCTTGCGCTGGTGTTCGTCGGGCTGTACGGTTTGGTCTCTTTCTATGTCGTCGAGAGCACGCGCGAGATCGGAGTGCGCATATCGTTGGGTGCCCTCCCGCGGAACGTCCTGGCATTGGTGGTGCGCCAAGGCGTGCGGCTGGCGGTGATCGGGGTGCTCATCGGCTTGGCCGGCTCGATCGCGGTGGGGAAGTTGCTCTCGGGCCTGTTGCCGACCGTCATACGACCTTTTGACGCCGGCCTGTTTCTGGCCGTGAGCGCTACGCTTCTTTCGGTCGCCGTCGCGGCATCCTTGATCCCCGCGCGGCGCGCGATCCGCCTGGACCCGGCGGCCAACTTGCGGCACTTCTGATTTGCCTGTGGTTCTCGAAAAACCCGATCTGGTTGATAAAGTGGGTGTTGCGCCTCTGGCGTCGATTCTCGCCCGCTCTCGTATTCTCAGCCTTGTTTGCGTCCCTTTTGGCGTCATTCCGCAGCCGTGCAGCGCTCCAAATTGAGCTCCATTCCGCGAACATAAGTCCACACCAGATGGGGGGTCGAAAAAATTGTTGATGCGTGTGAGACGCGCGCTCTTGTGCCCGGCGAGGATCTCCGCCCCCTGTACGGTGTAGTAAGGAAAAGCGATCGTAGGCGCCTGACCGCTCTGGCGGCCATCGGCGTCAGCGCCGCCGTCGTTGTGCAGGTGCTGCGACCCGAGGCTTGCTGATACACTCGACAGTTTCGGACCCGATGCATGCAGAACGGCAACTGTAAGACGTCAGCGTCGGTCCCACTTCACGCACAGGAGACCCCATGCCCCGCGGAAAACGACTAGACCCCAGGATTCTCGAAGCCGCCCTCGTCGGCCTCGAAGCCCAACGGCAAAGGACAGATGAGCAGATTGTGCAGGTACGGGCCCTGCTCGGCGGCGACCGCTCGAGCAGTCGTGCGGAACGCACTACGCGGCCTCGCCGGCGGATCAGCGCCGCGGGCCGGAGGCGCATCGCCGCGGCACAGAGGCAGCGGTGGGCGCAGGTGAGGCAGGCCAAGGCCGAAGGGACCAAGCCCAAACGGAGACTAAGCGCCGCCGGCCGGAAGCGCATCGCTGAAGCGGCTCGGAAACGCTGGGCACAGGCGAGGGCGAAGAAAGCGTCGAGCGCTGCCTAATAGCGTGCGGGG